>CAYOSB010000168.1:0-8572 GCA_964406495.1 uncultured Bacteroidaceae bacterium
GTTGAATGAACACCAGGCTGGGCGACAGCTTCATGATCTCGAAGCCACGGCTTTTATCGATCACGGGAATCAGCCATCCCACATGGGCTGTGTATTTCCGGTATATCGTGCCCGTAG
This sequence comes from uncultured Bacteroidaceae bacterium, assembly GCA_964406495.1. Taxonomy (GTDB): domain Bacteria; phylum Bacteroidota; class Bacteroidia; order Bacteroidales; genus M55B112. Next base: position 118 of record CAYOSB010000168.1, read on the forward strand.
GATCATCGCTGTCGGTAACCACCGGTCTGAGCAGATGATGTACTGCTGCCCCCCCGTAAAAATTTCCCCTGAATGCTGCTACACCTGTAGCAAAATCAGGATATATCTCATTGTACCCAACGATATCCTCCGGAGCTGACCCTGAAGATCCGCCTGTAACCGGGTTGATCATATCACCGAACAGGAGTGTCGACGGATCAAACGACCGCTGTCCCACTCCGGCCTGAATGGCTCCTGAAAAGGACCAACGGCGTGAAGCCCTGAACTTGTATGCGTATGCTACATCTAAGTTGTAGGCGCTGAAAGCTCCACCACCCTGCCTGTCATTCAGTACTCTCACCCCTAATCCTCCATGAAGCTTCTCAATGTGCTGGTCGTATGAAGCCTGGTAAGTAATGTAGGCTGCTCCCGAATTGGGCCATTGGTTCCGGTAACCAATGTACACCTTGCCGGGACCTTCAGCACCTGAAAAAGCTGGATTCAATTGCATTCCGCTTGCATAGAAATGAGAAAAAACGGGGTCCTGCGCATACAACTCCGTGATTGAGAATTGTACCACCATAACAAACAATATTCCCCGCATTTTTGTCATCTGTATGTAAAGTTCGCTAATAGTTGCTTTCGGTATTAAATATTTTTTAACAATAAGAAATTGTAAGTTCCGTTATATATTAACGTCTAAATCGTATACAGATTATATAATTTTCAAATTTCACTGTATCGTTGATCATGAGAAAACTGCTCATCATTGCCCTGTCCTTGTCTCCCTTGCTGCTATATGGGCAGGATCGAACCATCGACCTGGACTGGAAACAGACCGATTCGATGGTGTATTTTTCTCACGCTTCCTACCACATTTCCACCGGTCAGGTACCGGTCTATACCAGGGTAATTCCCTGGAATAATCCCGAAAACCTCCCGACTGTAAGGGCAACAACCGAACACACGGTGCCACTCGACCAAAAATTTAAAGAGCAGATCAGGGATGAATACCTGGAAACATCTCCCGGGCTTTCTTACCAGCTTGTATACGAAAAAAAACAACCAAGGTTGCAGATCAGCTATGTTCCTTTTTTCCGCGATCCGGAATCAGGTCGCACAATGCAGGTGAAATCCTTCTCATTTGACATCTCCTGTGAAGCGCCTATTGCCGCACTAAAAGCTACTTCAGCAGGGAAATTTGCAACTTCATCGATGCTGGCTTCAGGGGATTGGTACAAGGTTGAGGTGAAAACTTCGGGTATGCACAAAATGACTTACGAGCAGATCCAGGAAGCAGGGGTTGACAATCCTGCAATGGTGAAAGTATTCGGCGCCGGAGCCATACTCTTGCCGGAAGATTTCAGTAAGGGATCCTATGATGACCTGAAAGAGATCCCGGTGTATATGAATAAGGGCAGCGACCAGCTTTTCGGACCAGGCGACTACATCCTCTTCTATGCACATGGTCCGGTGACCTGGGACTACAGCAGTGAAGAAGGGTTTTTCCAGCATGAACTGCATCACTATTCCACCAGTGGTTACTATTTTCTCACCGATGACCAGGGCAGTGCAACTCCGCCTCCTCAGGTGCAACTCAGTAGTGCAGCACCGGACCAGGTAGTTACGCAATATGATGCCCTCGCCTACCACGAAGACGAGCTTACCAACCTGCTTCATTCGGGCAGGGAATGGTATGGCGATAATTACAATATCAACCTGAATGGGGCATATCCGTTCACCCTCCCGGGAATGGTTACCAGCGAACCCGTAAAGATCAGGGTAGCTGCAGCAGGACGATCCAACGAAAGGTCTGTCATCAGCGTCGGGGCAAACAACAGGCAGTTGGGCACCCTTGAATTTAACCAGGTGAATCTCAGTAGCTATACCTCCACCTTTGCTGTAAACGAAACCGGGACGTTTGATTTTAATGCCACCGACGCCTCCTTTACAGTGCAGGTTGAATACCTGCAACCCAATACCAATTCTGAAGCCTGGCTGAATTATATTACTGTCAATGCAAGGGCCAATTTATCGATGCAGGGTGATGAACTTTCATTCAGGGACAGCAGGTCAGTGAGTTTTGGCAGCATTACTGAATTCAGATTGGCAAATGCAGCTTCAGGTATGCAGTTGTGGGAGATTACTGATCCCGGAAATCCGCGTAAGATCGCATACAGTCTTGCGGGAGAGACTGCCTCATTTAAGCTTGAAACAAGTGAGTTACGGGAATTCATCGCCTTCGATCCGACCGGGAATTTTCCATCTCCCGTCATCACCGGACCCGGCCTCGGACGTGTCCCGAACCAAAATCTACATGGGACCGTGCCTCCTGACATGATGATTATTTATCCGGAGGAATTTGAAGAACAGGCAAACCGGCTGGCCGAGCACCGGCGCTCCAACGATAATCTTACTATTCAACTGGTCACGCAGGAGATGATCTTTAACGAATTTTCCTCAGGCACACCGAATGTCAGCGCCATCAGGAATTACCTCAAAATGTACTACGATACCCATCCCCCAGCGCAAATGTCAAGGTACCTGTTGCTTTTTGGCGACGGTTCTTACGATAACAGGGATACAGTTTCGGGCAACCCGAACATGATCATGACCTACCAATCCGCCAATTCACTCGTGCCGACCAGCTCCTTTGTATCTGACGATTTCTTCGGATTGCTGGATACAGGAGAGAAACTGTTTGACGGGTTACTGGACATCGGGATTGGCAGACTGCCTGTCTCCACACCTGAAGAAGCTGAACTCATTGTGGACAAGATCATTGCCTACGATCAAAATGAAACCATTGGTGAATGGCGGAATTACCTTTGCTTCATTGCCGATGATGAAGATGGCAACATACACATGAAACAGGCCAACAGACTCGCATCCTACATCGAGGATTATTATCCCGAATACAATGTTAATAAGATTTTTATGGATGCTTTCCCGCAGGAGACCACTCCCACCGGCGACAGGTATCCGGATGTCACACGTGCCATTAACGACCAGATGAACAGGGGGGCACTCGTGATCAATTATACCGGGCATGGCGGCGTTACCGGACTGGCACACGAGAAGATCATGGACCTGACCAATATCAAATCATGGAGGAACCGGGGAAAACTTCCCTTGTTCATGACAGCTACCTGTGAATTCAGTCGCTACGATGAATACAATGCATCTCAAAAAACCGAAGTTACATCGGCGGGAGAAGAGGTAATGCTGAACCCTGTGGGTGGGAGCATCGGGCTGTTTACCACAACGCGACTCGTATACTCCGGTCCCAATTTTACATTGAATGAAAAGTTTTACGAGATCGTGTTCGAAAAAAAGGAAAATGGTGAGAGCTATCGGTTGGGGGACATCATCGTTTACAGTAAAAACAATGTTGGTTCCGGTATCAATAAAAGAAATTTCACGCTGTTGGGAGATCCGTCTCTCAGCCTCGCTTTCCCAAGTAACCTGGTCATTACGGACTCCATCAACCAGGTACCCGTCGAGACATTCCAGGATACGATCTCTGCCCTTGATTTTGTCAGGGTAAGTGGCCATCTGCAGGATCAGTCAGGTAACCTGCTCAGCGATTTCAACGGTTCTGTGATCCCTATCGTATACGATAAAAAAACCAACCTGAAAACCCTCGCCAATGACGGTGGCAACTCCATGGATTTTCAATCTCGCAACAGCATCCTGTATAAAGGAAATGCTACGGTTACAAATGGCAGGTTCAGTTTTGGATTTTATGTACCCAAGGACATCAGTTACTACATTGGTGACGGGAAGATCAGTTATTACGGGTACAGTGAAAACAAGGATGCGCATGGTGCTTCTCCCGGATTCCCGATTGGTGGAATCGGCGATTTCTCAGCGCTGGATACAGTCGGACCGGAGATCAGGGTATTTATGAATGATTCGCTCTTCAAAAATGGAGGTATCGTGACAGATTCCCCGGAATTACTTGTTTATGTGAATGATCCATATGGCATCAATACCACAGGAAACGGAATCGGGCACGACATCACATCCACCCTGAATGATGACCGCTTCAATGCGATCATTCTGAACCAGTATTACCAGGCTGATCCGGACAGCTACAGTTCAGGTACGGTAAGGTATCCATATGATGATCTGCCAGAAGGCAGGCATTCTATCTCAGTCAAGGTGTGGGACATTTTCAATAACTCGGCAACCGAGAAGGTAGATTTTGTTGTCGTGCAATCCTCCGAAATGCTGCTTGAAAATATCTATAACTATCCCAACCCATTTATCGACCAGACATTCTTTAATATAGAGCATAACCGCCCGGACCAGGAGCTGGAGGTGATCGTTAAGATCTATGACCTCAATGGCAGCATTGTGGGTGTATTGCAGCAGATGGTTTATTCAGGGGGATACAGGATTGAACCGCTTTCCTGGCAGGGAAAATCGATGGGCGGTGCAACGCTTGAGGGTGGAATGTATGTCTACAGGGTAACGGTAAGAAGCGAGGAGGGAGAGATTGCCTCAGGAGCCGGGCGCCTCATCATTAAAAGGTAATGCAAATAATGTGACCTGCAGGATAATATTTTATGTACCCATGTCGTATATATATTGATCTGCAATCGCTTAAAAAAGATAAAACTACTATATTTGTGCTCTGAAAAAACTAGAATTAATGTTTAGATCAAATCAAGGCAAAGCCATTCAAATCGCAGGAGTCGTCCTGCTGCTTTTCTTCATGGGAAGCAAGGCCTCCGGACAACTGAGCATCAGGGAACTCAAAGGGGGTGACCTGAATACGATCAACACCGCCGTACCCTTCATCACCATTGCCCCCGACTCGCGGGCAGGCGGTTTGGGTGATGCTGGTATCGCCACACGCCCGGATATCAATTCACAACACTGGAACGTGGCCAAGTATGCGTTCATGGAGGAGACCGGCGGACTGGCCATTTCCTATACACCGTGGCTGCGGAAGATCATCCCGGATATCAACCTGGCCTACCTCTCTTCTTACTGGAAACCAACCGACGAGCAGGTGATCAGCGGATCACTGCGCTATTTCTCTCTGGGACAGATCACTTTTACAAACCTTCAGGGCGAGATCGAGGGACAGTTCACACCGTTTGAGATGTCTATTGATGCAGGATATTCAAGATTATTTACCGATAATTTTTCCGGCGGGATTGTTTTCCGGTACATCCACTCCGACCTGACCAGCGGACAACTGGTGGGTGGGGAAGACACACAGGCGGGTATCTCCGTAGCTGCCGACCTCGGGTTCTATTACCAGGATGACCTGCGTCTTGGCGCCAATGACGGCGGGTATGCATGGGGCGTGACCCTCTCGAACCTGGGTACACCGATCTCCTATACGGCGGATGCCGACAAGATCCCGATCCCCTCGAATCTGGGTTTGGGCGGAAGGTTTGATTATGGCCTGGACGATTACAATGAGATGAGCTTCAGCCTGGAGTTCAACAAACTGCTGGTGCCCACCCGGCCGGTAATGGAAGATGGCGAGGTGATTGATGGTTATCCCGAACCTTCATCGGTCGTGATGGGGATGATCCAGTCGTTTTATGACGCACCGGGGATCAGGTACGATAATGGGGAACCAGGTTCCGGTTTCCACGAGGAGTTGACCGAAGTGATGGTCAGCGCCGGTGTGGAGTACTGGTACCGGGAGCAGTTCGCGATCCGCGCAGGGTATTTCCACGAGGCAGCAGTGAAGGGCAACCGTAAATATGTAACCCTTGGGGTCGGCCTGAAACTGAATGTTTTTTCACTCGATTTTGCGTATCTCGTTCCCACCAATGGACAGGAAAGTCCACTTGCCAATACACTCAGGTTTACACTCGGATTTGATTTTGAAAGCCTGAAGCTGTAAATTGCCGCATGGTTCAACGTATCGGATTCGGATATGACGTGCACCGCCTTGAAGAGGGGCTTCCCTTTCGCCTTGGTGGCGTAAGCATCCCCTATTCAATGGGCGCGAAAGGACATTCAGATGCGGATGTGTTGATACACGCCATCTGTGATGCACTGCTGGGTGCAGCAGCACTGGGTGACATCGGTACGCATTTTCCCGATAACCAGCAGGAATATAAAGGGATCAACAGCCTTTTATTACTGGAAAAATCCATTAGCTTACTTACTGATAAGGGATTCAGGATCGGTAACATCGATGCAACGATCTGCCTGCAGCAACCTAAAATACAACCCTACATTGATGATATGAGATATGCGTTATCCATGGCAATGGGGATCGATAAGGACCAGGTCTCGGTAAAGGCAACAACCGAGGAACGCCTCGGCTTCACAGGCAGGAAAGAGGGCGTTTCGGCTTATGCCGTAGCACTGATCTGGAGGTGAACCAGGAAGAATGAGAGAAAGGGAGAGTGGAATAGAGGGAGAGAAAGGGAGAGTGGAAGAGTGGAAGAAAAGCAGACTGGAAGAGTAGAAGAAAGATTGAGTGGGAGAAACAAGAGTGGAAGAGTGGGAGAAAGGAAGACAACAGGCAGTAAGGGGTAATCAGGGATCCGGGTATCCAGCAACAATAACGGAACCAGCACAGGAAGTGTGATAAACAGCGTGGAACAACAAAGAAAAAAGACAGTAGTACTGGGCGCGAGTCCGAATCCTGCAAGGTTTTCTTTCAAAGCAGTAAAGAGCCTTTTGCTGCATGGATATGAAGCTGTTGCTGTCGGCTTTCGGCCTGGTGTAATCTACGAAATATTTATTCAACGGGGTACGCCTGCCATAGAGGATGTACATACGATTGCGCTGTATATTGGCCCGCAGCGGCAGGAGGAATTCCATGATTATATTCTTTCGCTGCATCCAAAACGCGTGATCTTTAACCCTGGAACGGTAAACGAATTGTTCATGAGGGAACTGGAGGACAAAGGCATTGAAGTGGTGGAAGGCTGTACACTGGTGATGCTTGATTCAGGTGAATTTTAAATCAAATAATTACTCCCCGGACTGCAGGTCCGCAAAAAATATCTGCAATATTGAAAACAATTTACAATCTCGAAGCACTCAGGGAACTAACCGAAACGACAACTATCTCGGTGATCTATTTTTCCAATGATGCATGTAATGTATGCAAGATCCTGAAACCAAAGATCAGTGAGTTGATCGACATGCAATTTCCGAAAGTGGAATTTGTATACGTGGATATTGAAAAGAGCCCGGTAATTGCCGGTCAGTACAGGGTTTTTACCATTCCCACGATTGATATATATGTGGATGGTAAGGAGCATGCACGTTTCAGCAGGAATGTCACCATGCATGACTTCGCGGCTGCAATTCGAAAGCCTTATGACATTTTACTTGTTGAATAAGTTGTCGATCAATTGCCTTTCTGCCAGGTAAGGAATTGTCACTTCCAGTCCTTCGGTACGTTCCATCTCCCTCCTGATTGCGGTCATGGCCTCATTGTTACGTGCCCAGCTCCGACGGGCGATACCATTATTCACATCCCAGTGAAGCATCTGCCTGATCCGGCGATCGGCATCTGCTGTGCCGTCCAGTACCATCCCAAATCCACCATTGATCACTTCTCCCCAGCCAACTCCGCCACCGTTATGTATCGATACCCAGGTGGCTCCTCGGAATGCATCACCTATCACATTCTGAATCGCCATGTCGGCAGTAAAAGACGAGCCATCATAAATATTCGAGGTCTCCCGGTATGGGGAGTCTGTTCCTGAAACATCGTGATGATCGCGCCCCAGTACGATGGGAAATTTAATCCTTCCTTCGCTGATCGCCTTGTTGAACGCCAGTGCAATGCGGATCCTGCCCATGCTGTCGGCATACAGGATACGCGCCTGGGATCCGACCACCAGCTTATTTCTACCTGCCTCCCTGATCCAGTGAATATTGTCATTCATCTGCTGGCGGATATCACCGGGGGCTTCCCTGGTAAGATCCTCCAGCACCTGCAGTGCAATCTGATCGGTCAGCTCCAGGTCGCCCGGGTCCGAAGAAGTACATACCCAGCGGAACGGGCCGAAACCATAATCAAAGAATTTCGGTCCCATGATGGCCTGGATGTACGACTGGTACCTGAACCCTCCCTGTTTATTAAAAACCGCTGCCCCTGCCCTGCCTGCTTCAAGCAAAAACGCATTCCCGTAGTCCCAGAAGAACATGCCCTGGTCAGCAAGAAGATTCACCGCATCCACATGTCTCCTCAATGAAGCCTGTACCACATCTTTAAATCGTTCCGGGTCCTTGTGCATCATCCTGTTGGAATCTTCAAAACTGAGCCGTGCAGCATAGTATCCACCGGCATAGGGCTTATGCAGGGATGTCTGATCTGACCCGACGTCCACCCTGACTTGCCTGTCTGCAAATGTTTCCAGGAGATCAACCACGTTGCCGCTGTAAGCAATAGAAACAGCCTCTCCTGCCTGACGGGCTTTCTCTACACGAAGGATGAGCCTGTCGATGTTGTCATATACCTCATCTACCCAGCCCTGGC
>CAYOSB010000169.1:0-8554 GCA_964406495.1 uncultured Bacteroidaceae bacterium
TCCGGTGTTTCGCATTGTAAAATAATATTCACTTCGTTATGCAGTGCTGCAAGCATCACCCAGGAACCCTCTATATCTCCAAAGGGCTGAATATCAGGATGACCGGCTACAAATGTTGCCTTCAATGTTGTACCCTCCCCCTGTTTCGAAAAAATTGCCAGGCTCCCACCTGCCAATTCTGCATGCTGTCGAAACATCGGAATACCCATCCCAACCCTACGCGTTGTGCGGGAAGTAAAGAATGGATCGGCTGTGCTCTCCAGCATCTCCTTATCCATACCCTTGCCATTATCCTCAATCAGTATCTCCAGAATTCCCTGCGGAGTTACAACAACTTTTAATCTGATTCGCGTCGCTCCGGCTTCCAGGCTGTTCTCTGCGATATCAAGCAGATGCAATGCAATTTCCTTCATTCCGGCACCACCCTCCTTCCTTCGATTCCCTTCAATGCTTTTACCAGTTCCCGGAATGTTCGTTCTTTCATCTCAAGGGAGCTGGTGGATCTGCCTATATCTTCAATAAAATGTGCATCAGAACTTTTCAGCAGCTGGTATCCCTGCAGCTCTGGATGTGATTTATAAGTTGCTGCTCTGTCTGTATTCCTGAAAATCTCCACCGCATCAGCTTCCAGGTCTCCTGGAAAGAATCCAAGCTGATGATATATCCCATTCATTCTCCTGTCTGCGTGTGCAGGCACAAATAATCCTTCCAATCGATGGACTTCATCAGCAACCTCTGAAATCTCCTGTCTCAATCCAGGATACAATGATTGATGAATCTCTTCAACAATTTGCTCATTCCTGTCTACAATTACCTGGTAGCCAAATAAATCCGGATCATTTTCCACATAGGGTAAATGCATGTCTATATAGTGTTGAAATGCACTTAACTGCTCATCTGTATCAAAGAACGATAGACAATGTACCTCTTCACTTGTGGTCACTTCAATCCCGTAAACAACCATCACATTATATTCCTTGCCTATTTCCCGTGCCAACTGGTTATGCCCTGTATGGTTATGGTCGGTGATAGCAATGATGTCCAACTCTTTTCGCACAGCTGCCTCGACAATCTTTACCGGGCTCATCTCCAGATCCCCGCATGGAGAAAGCACAGTATGAATATGAAGGTCAGCACGATATCGGTTCATCAGTTATTCAGAATATCATATATTTTTCCAACGGTTTCAAATGCCTGTCCTGCAGCAACAAGCACCGGTATACCTTCCTCTTCAGCTTTCGCGATTACTGCATCGCCCGGATGGATGTCCTTTACCATCACCACCGCAGAAAGTTCCTTCAGTGATGCTATAGCGATAACATTCATGTGGGATTGCAGCGTGACCCATATTTCACCTTCCTTCGCATTTCCCATTACATCACTCAGCAGGTCGGAGACATATCCGCCTGTGACCGTTTTTTGCAAACCGGATTTGCTGCACAGTACCTTTAAGCCCATTCTGTCAGCAATTTCCTGAACCGTATAATGTTTCATCTTTTCCAATTCTTATTATTTCACACATGTGCTGCACTCACCTTTGCATTGTTGATCCTATTTTCCCTGGCTCCTTTGATCGCGTCCCTTTCCCCATATACCTTCATTGATCCGGTCCACCTCATCAAGGGTAATCTTCCCTTTTCTCAGGTAAAGCTCCTGCATGAAGACACAACTGGTAATTTCAGCCCTTTCCTGTACAATGTCTTCCGCCAGGGAACGACAAGTGGGAGAGCCACATGCCGCACAGTCAATCCCCGGAAGCACTTTAAGCAGATCATCAATTTTTTTCATCTTATCCAATGCAGCGTTTCGATCCTTGTCCAGCACCATCATCGATCTTGCCGGAATAGGTCGTAATCCGTATGCATCAGGATCATATTTACCCTTATTGCTATCCGCTGAATCCTGGTAGGTCTCAGGCAATTTCTTCGCTCTGCCATTCAGCCTTTCAACAGTAAGAAAGCGGTTCCCACTGATAAGCACCCCCCCTGCACAGCTTTCATCGCATGCCCGAAGCTCCAGGAAATTAATATTGCTTTCCTCAGTATCTTCAAGGCGTTCCAGGAACTGGGTGACATTGGAAATTCCATCTACAGCAAGACACCTGCCAGGCTGGTGGGTAGACTCTCCACGGGTAAGGCTCCAGAGAATACCTTTGGATGTAAGGTTCCCTGTCTCTCCCGCATCTTTTTCGACCTCCCTGTTCACAATAAGTTGCAGCATTCTATTGTAAAGGTACTCCATGTTGATCACGCCGTTCACTGCAGATGCCTCTTCTCCTACCGGACTTTTCACGGATGCAATCTTCGCAGCGCATGGTGTCACATAAAACAATCCGACCTCTTCTTCTGCGAAACCTTCGTTCAAAAGCACTGACTTAAAATGCAATGCAGCAATGTCTGACGGTGGCTTGACCCTTACAAGTTGATTCACCAACGAAGGAAAACGTACCTGGATCAACCGCACGATAGCAGGACAAAAGGTTGAGATCAGGGGGGCCGGACCACCATAATTGTTACGAAATTTGTCATATCCTTCCTGCACCTGCTCCACCACACTATCGATTTCGAATATGTGTGTGAACCCAAGCTTTTTCAAAGAACCAAAGATCTCTTCTGTGGTAATTTGCGACGGAAACTGCCCAATGAGCACAGAAGGCAGCAGGACCACCCTAGCTTTGTATCTGAAAATCTCGTTAAAATCATCTTGCTCAACAATGATGGCAGATACAGGACAGGCCTTATAACATTCACCACAATCAACGCATCTTTCTTCAAAGATTTCGGCCAAACCATCCCTTACCCTGATGGCCTGGGTGGGACATGCTTTCATACAATGCGTACATCCGATGCACAGCTCCGGAACGATCTTCAGCGCATGATGAAAAACTCTATTATCTTTTCCCTTCTTCAAGACGTTAACCTATTGATAATCTTTACTGTCGTTCCCTTTCCAGGGATACTGTCTATATAAAATGTATCACTGTTTTTCTTGATATTTGCCAATCCCATTCCAGCTCCAAAACCCATTTCCCGGACTTCCCTGGATGCCGTGCTGAAACCTTCCTTCATCGCCAGTTCAATGTCCTCAATTCCCGGGCCCCTGTCAGCCACTATAATCCTGATCAACTCGGAATCGATCGCAACCTGTATCTCTCCTTCATATGCATGTGCAGCCACATTCACCTCAGCTTCGTATAATGCTACAACAACACGTTTTATAAGATTAGCAGGGACATTCAGCTGCTTAAGCATGCCTTTCACAGCACTGGAAGCATTGCCAGTATTCACAAAATCGCCGCCCTTCACCTTGTATTCCTGCTGCATCAGAATATGGGTTGAATTCCTGCTTCATACAGTAAACCAGAGATCCTGAAAAGGGAATAAGCACTTTTGATAAGAACGATATCATTGGCCTCAGCCAGACGGATCATCTCAGCACTGATCTCCTTGTTCCGTGCGATAATTACCAATCCTATATCCGACATTTCTGCCGTGCGGATCGCCTGTATATTGGCCAATCCTGTAATCAATACAGTATCTTCATAATCGCGCGTCAGTACATCACTCATCAGGTCTGAAGAAAATGCATATTCAATGCCACTCTTCATAACCTTCTCTGAGGTAAGCACCTCCCCCTGGATAATATTTACTATTTGGTCAACCTGCATTCAGATGAATATTATATCTCCTCCTGATCTTGTTTCAATTATAACAATAAACACTGACGAACCATCTTTGAGACGTCACATCACGCTTCCACTCATACCTCCTGGTCGCATTTCAAGGAACACAATGTATTTTTTTACACCATTGTTATTTTTTTCACAACTATAATGCAAAAAAATATACTGTTTGTGAATGCAAATATATAACAAAGATGAATCCGTGATTCTCAGTAGGTTGAAATACAAATAATATATAATAAATCTAAATAAAATATGCTTACTACCAGGATGTATTCAAATCGTCTGACATTATATCCCTGCATTGTCCTTTAACTCCTGATACCCATCAGTTGGTCTATAATGAAACCCTGGGACTGCTGAAACAGGGATCTATGCTGATCAATACCAGTCGCGGCAAACTCATCAATACTGAAGATGTTATCGCAGCGCTTCGAAGCAAGCACTTGGGCCACCTCGGGATAGATGTATACGCAGAAGAAGAAAAATTATTTTTCAGGGATCTCTCGGAGCATATTATTGAAAATAAGAAGATCATGCAGCTGAGCACCTTCCCGAATGTCCTGATCACAGCCCACCTGGCATTCCTTACAAAAGAAGTCCTGACAGAGATGGCACATACTACAATGGAAAATATTTCTGTATATTCGAAAGGCAAAAATAGCAGTAATGAAGTCACCTGGGAAATGATAATTTTATAACCATTCAAACCTGAGTTATATTATAAATACATCGACCTGTGAATCTAACTGAACTTAATATACAGCAAACCATTGATGTTCCTGACAAAATCATAACAAATGGAGAAGACGCGATGTGACTGGTGCCTGGGAAGCGATTTATATATTGAATACCATGACAAGGAATGGGGAGTTCCGGTGCATGACGACAACAAACATTTTGAATTTCTCGTGCTGGAGTCAGCCCAGGCAGGGCTCAGCTGGCTGACAATTCTGAAAAGAAGGGAACACTACCGCCGTTTATATGATAATTTTGATCCTTATAAAGTAGCAGCCTATCAACCAGGAAAGGTGAATGAGATGTTACAGGACTCCGGCATCATCAGGAACCGGAAAAAGATTGAAAGTTCGATCACAAATGCACAGCTGTTCCTGGACATCGTAAATGAATTCGGCTCATTCGACCAGTACATCTGGGGATTTACAGATGGAAAAGTGATTGTAAACAACTGGAAAAAGATCAGCGACCTGCCTGCCAACTCCCCTCTATCGGACCATATCACGTGGGATATGAAACAACGGGGATTCAAATTCCTCGGCACAACGATAATGTATGCCCACCTTCAAAGCATAGGGATGATCAATGATCACCTTGTAGATTGTTTCCGGTACAAAGAATTATGTTAGCAGGGAACGTCTGTTTCTCAGATCCTAAAACAGCAGTGCATCTTCAAAAACCTATTTGAAAAGCGCATCATCCCTGATTAGCAATAAGATTGCAGAGTGCGGGATAATTACATATTTTTCCTTGTTGAACTCAATTTCATATCCACTTTTCTGCAGATATACTGCAAGATCTCCCTCTTTTGGTTGTAGAGGGACATATTTCACATCTTCCTTCATTTCCATCCACGGTTCATCTTCACTGATGGCAGGAATAGGATAGCCGGGGCCGACCTTTAACACATAACCACTATTGACCTTCTCCTTTTCCTGCACACCGGGTGGAAGGTACAATCCTGACTTTGTTTTCTCAGCCTGGTTTTTTGGCTTAATCAACACCCGGTCACCCACCATGATGAATTTTTTCAGGTCCTTTTCGTCTATCTGGAGATTCATGGAAATTTTTATTTTACAAGGATTAACATTCCTGTCACCAGGAAATGCAACATGCGCTCTGACTTTATCATTTCACCCCCCATTCTTCAGTTCCGATCTGCAGTACATCCCTTGAGTACCTGATTTTGTGAACTTTCAGTGCCTCTATCATTATTCTTATACAATTGTATAATAAGATAAAAAGAGATTAGAAGTAATACCAAGGGCAATAATACGGGGAAAATTTTCTTTCGGGACGCCATGCAATAACTGTTTTTTCAAAGATAGCCGTTTCGCAGTCTCAAATGCAAATTTAATATGTAATAACCCCAATAGAATCTAATAATGCTTAAAAATCAAGATTCTCTTTCAACACCTGCATTCCACTTCGGCTTACGGGTACTTCACCTCCCGTTTTAAGACTCAAAATAAAATTGGTTTTTTCATAGGGTTCAATGCGATCGATGGATTGGATATTTACAATATATGACCGGTGCACACGAATAAATACTTCAGGATCCAGGTGCTTTTCAAAAAACTTCATGGTTTGCTGTTTGAGAAAACGCTCCTTCTTTGTATAAATCATCACATAATCGTCCTGTGCTTCCAGGTACTCGATTTCGTCTGTGGAAATAACATGGATTTTCCCAGATTTTTTAATCACCACGCGGTGCAATACTTCATCATCCTCAGCAAAATGCTTTCTGATCCTGACCAGTTGATCATCTTCCTTTCCAATTCCCGGGAGGCGATCAGTAAGTTTTTGTAAAGCTTCCCTGAAACGCTCCTTCGAAAAAGGCTTCAGCAGGTAATCTACAGCGCTCTGTTCAAAAGCTTTGATCGCGTACTGATCATAAGCTGTCGTAAAAACAATCTCCGGTTGGTGGTCCAGGAGTTCCAGCATTTCAAAGCCTGTCAGCTTGGGCATCTGCACATCCAGGAAAACCACATCGGGCTGCATCTCATTTATGGCCTTAAGTCCAGAAAATCCATTGTCGTACTGTCCGATTAATTCAAAATGTTCATGATCTGCAAGGTAGCTTGCAACCAGATCCCTTGCAGGTTTCTCATCTTCCACGATTACAGCGGTAAATTTTTTCATCATCACTTATTTTTTTCTGCAGGAATATACAAAGTTACTTTGAAAATTTCCTGGTCGGTTGTTTTCGACATAGAAGCCCTTCCGTCATATGCAAGCCGGATCCGCTCCGAAACATTCTGAAGCCCAACCCCTGTTCCTCTTCGCGGAGGTTGCTGGGGGTCAAAATCATTTTCGAGCTCCAACTGGAGCATGTCATTCTTCAAGGCACAGTGGAACGAGATAGAAACGGGCTCCAGGCTCTCATACACGCCATGCTTAATCGCATTTTCTATCAGTGGTTGCATGATCATAGTCGGAACAGGCACATGTCCGCACTCCTCCGGCATTTGCAGATCATATTTCAGTTTCTCACCAAAACGGATTTTTTCAATAGAAAGATAATCTTTCATACGGACAATCTCCTCTTCCAGGGAAACGAATTCATTCTCCCGGTGTTTGAGTGAATAGCGCAGGAAATCAGACAACCGGATGATCATCTCCCTGGCCTCGTCAGGATTACTGAGGATAAGTGAGGAAATCGAATTCAGGGAATTGAATAGAAAATGTGGATTGATCTGTGACTTGAGCATATTCAATTCAGACTCCTTTACCAGGGTCCGTAATTTCTCCTCGGCCTGGGCACGTTCGCGTAATGACCTTGCATAGGAAATGAGGTAATAGATCAGCACAATTACCAGGTATACCATTACGCCAACAAATCCGCGCCAGAAAACTGAATTTGAAAGATAAACTCTATAGACCGGATCCGCACCGTAAGCTGCCCTGAGAATACCAACTGTTATGATAAGCCAGGTAGCGATAATCACAATCCCTGCCATCACATGTGCAAGAATTGAATAGAACCAGGCCTCTTTTCGAAAAGGTATATATCGCGTCGGATACCAGATGATGAGCCCTAAAATTGCAAATAGAAAATTCTGCAACATGGCTTCGGTAATGGCAATTGAGAGTGGAAAGTCCCAATTCAGTCTTATAATTAAGGCATTTCCAATGGCAGCAAATAGCCAGATGATGCTGTAAATAACCAGCGAGCGACTTTGACTGGTAAACGGATGGGCCATTGGGTCAGATGTTTGTCAGTTCACCTCCACCGAATATTGCTTCACCTTTGATGATCAATTTCCTGCTTGCATCCGGCACTACGATTGATCGATGTCTCTTGTCGGAAAATCCACCAAATATGGTGGTCACCTCCATTTTTACATCCCAATCCTCAGGAACAATAAATTTCGAACCACCAAAGATCATAGAAACTTCCAGTATATTTGTGCCCTCCGCCAGCTTCGCCTGTCGCATATCATATTTGGAGCCCCCGAAAATATTTGAAATTTTGCCTCCTTTGAAATTTTGGGAATGCAATATCTTTTCCGATCCGCCGAAAATATCCACATCATCCAACACGTCATCACCTTCACTTCTTTCCCTGTTAATCCTTGGGTGCCGCACTCTACCGAACAATATTAATATTCCCACAAGAATCAATAGTGATGGCCAGAAAAGGCTGCGCCAATAGTGTGGAACATCAAAAAATCGCGGAAGGATAAAGAAAGCGCCTATCCCAAGCAAAATATAGCCTGTCGATTTACTATCACTTCCTGAAATAAATATGACGCCAAGGACGATTAATATCATTTGCCAGCTGAAGATGATATCACGCATCCGCCAGGGAACCGCATCCAGTATCTCAGCCATTACTGCCAGTCCCAACAAAACCAGAATGATCCCAAGTAGCAGATGCGCCCTGGAATTACGTTTAAATTTCTTATTCTCCATATCCATATATGATTAGTTCTATTTTGGTGTAAAGGTAAAAGCTATTCCCCGGAGGAAAAATATAAAATCGGTAAGCAGTCAGGAATAATCGGCGAACGAAACATTAATTTATAAATGCTACAGTAGCGGAATTGAATTTTTACCAGAGCTTAGTACCTGTTCAGCCACCTGTATCTCCTGGCGTTGTCCCCGAATTTAGCTGCGAAAATGAATTCATGG
>CAYOSB010000170.1:0-1970 GCA_964406495.1 uncultured Bacteroidaceae bacterium
TGATAGGTTCCATGGGAATATCTTTCCTGAAAGGATCTGTTTTTGAATACCCTTTATCCAATTCAAAATGGTCTGAATAGAAGAGATATCCAGGCATGGATACATTGAATGCATACGCTGATCCTGAAGGCAGGGATACGAAATATTCACCTTCTGCAGTTTCAGATACGGATTCCATCACCAGTATTCCTGTTTCCAGGTCGATCAGCTGGAACAGGGCCTCCAGTCCTTTCATATTGCGTGCATCATACACACGACCCGTGATATAAGAGACCGGCAACGGGCGCACCTCTTCAGGCATTTTAAAAGAAAATATATCGGTATCTGTTCCCTCGCGCCTGTTGGTCGAATAATAAGCCCTGTCACCGCTTGCATTGACTACGAATCCCATCTCCTCGTTAAAGGTATTGATCGGGTAACCCAGGTTCCTGGGTGTACTCCAGCTTCCGTCATCGCGCACCCGGGAAATAAAAATGTCTCCTTTACCCAATCCCGGCCAGCCATCGGAAGAAAAATAAAGGGATTGTTGATCAGGATGTATAAAGGGCGATTGTTCGGTTCCCGCGGTGTTGATGCTGTCACCCAGATTCACCGGTTTGCTCCAGTTTTTCCCCTTCTTTTTGGTCATCCAAATATCGTACCCTCCCATTCCTCCGGGCCGGTTACTGGTAAAATACAAGACCCGGCCGTCTGCGGAGATAGCGGGATGTTTCTCACTATAGCGCGTATTCACCCTGTCTCCAAGGTTCACCGGGTCGGTCCAATTGCCATCTGCGTCAATCCGGGCAGCATAGAGATCACACATCCGTCCGTGTCCGCCAGGCCTGTTACACGAGGTAAAATAGATCATTTTGCCATCAGCAGTGATCGACTGTGCACCTTCATTGGTATTCGTATTCACAGGAGGGCCCAGGTAGGTCCGATCCACCCACATATCTCCCTCCCTGCGGGCAAAGTAAAAATCCTCCTGGAGTTTCAGCCGGCCCGGTTCAAGATCAGGATTGGGTGGTTGCAATACCGTAAAAAAGATCATCTGTTCATTAACTGACAGCGATGGCCAGTACTCAAATTTTTCTGTATTTACAGCATCACCAAGGGATTCAGGTTGAAAAGGCACTGGATTACTTACCGCCTGGATAGAAAAATCAATATTTTTTCCAAGTTGTTCCGCCTTATTAACCGAGCGATCATCCGTAAATCCATATGCCTTCCATTGGTCAAGGTGCTGGCGCGCCTGTTCGTATTGCCCACTGGAATACTCCAGTTCTGCAACTTTTAAATATCCTGCAGCATATTCGTCCGGATCCACATTTACCCCTTCCAGGTAAAACGCCGATGCCCTGGCGAGGTCCTGCCTGTCGAAATATATTTGCGCCAGCATGAACCAGGCCTCAACAAAAGATGGGTCGATTTCCACAGCTTTCTGCAGAAATTCTTCTGCTTCCCGGTCCTGTCGCTGGAGAAAATATTCCTGTGCTTTTTCATAATTACGGACTGCCCTCCTTGAAAGAGATGAATAATCCTGCGAAAACAGTGGAGATAAACTGAATAGTAGCAACAACAACGCAATCTTCCTCATGGTAGATATATTCTGCATAAAAGTAATGATTCGAATGAAATCATGACAATGGGCTGTCATATTTACTTTATTCCCGGGTTACTGTAATACCGGTGCCATTTATGGTATACGCATGTATTTGTGGGCCTGCAGGGAGACTCCCCAGGAAGGATTTTCCTTGACAAATTCGATACATACAGGAAGCATCTTTTCCCGGTTGCTCCACTCAGGCTGAAGGTACAATTTACACTCTTCACCGACAAGTCCGGAGTGTTCCACAGCCCATTCGAGGTCCGATTCACTGGCAATGATCACCTTCAATTCATGGGCTTGCTGATGAATATTCCCTACAGGGGGCATATTCTGTTTGGGTGACAAACATATCCAGTCCCATGTTCCGGTTAGTTGATAG
>CAYOSB010000170.1:1980-8427 GCA_964406495.1 uncultured Bacteroidaceae bacterium
GTTTCGATATTGCGCTCTTTAAGCAACCCGGTCAAGGGTCCCATATCCACCATCAGAGGTTCTCCGCCGGTAACCACCACAGCTCCCGCGGGATAGCCTGCAACCCGGTCAACTATATCCTGGATGGGTACTGGCGGGTGTAGTTCGGGATTCCAGGAAAACTTCGTATCACACCAGCTGCACCCCACATCACACCCCCCGATACGAATAAAATAGGCTGCATGTCCTGTATGAAATCCTTCCCCCTGCAACGTGTAGAATTCCTCGACAAGTGGCACTTTCAATCCTTGCTCAAACTGGTCTCTTTCTTCCTGAAATTGCATTAACACTATTTATTGATATGGTACTGACTTACTGTGCATTATATCCGGATTATGATCAACTATACCTAAAAATTTTCCGTTGAGGATGATTCTCCGGCATTCAAATCACCTCAATCATTTGCAAAGATATCAATATGCCTGATATAGGGATTGCTTATAGAGCCGTTTCTCAGCGGATATGAAGATCCTGCCAAGAGGATCATAGACAATGCCTTCCATCTGGGTTCCGGCAAATCTCAGGTACCAACGTGCTTTCCCGCCACATGAAATCAGCGCAGGATCATTATTGAAACCATACCTGATCACCACAGGGATCATTTTTCGATATCCCACAAGCACGACTTCTTTATTACTCCTGTTAATGTCAGCACCTGTGATCAACGCATTCACAGGATAAGATATTTTAGATCTTGTTTTATAGTGCCCGGGATGAACCGGAAGAACATAGACCCGCGTTTCAAATTTCACCCAGTCCTTGGCAAACAGGTACAGCGAATCATTGTATACAAACAAGGCCTCACAGTCGTGTGAGTAGAGGCCCCGGTCGTTCCTGCCAACGGGTTCGTCATAAGAAAATGAGATCACCCCGGCAGCCTCCATAAAACCAGGTAATCCTGCTTGTGCAGCAGGAATCTTGTAGATGTTAAGTGTATCTTTCGTTCCGAAATTATTGCCCACATCAGCAACGTAATAATGCGTGCCGTCGAAAGTAATATCCTCCCAGTCGGCATTGACAGCATTTCGTACAATGGTTTTTTGGAGCACGGATCCGGAATCGCCGAAATAGTAGAGCGCAGGATCTCCACCCGAATCATTGAAGCTGATAAATAGTGAGTCCTGGTAAGCCAGCCCGCTTGTCTCCTCGAGTGAATCAGAAAGATTTGCGACCTTTTTCAGCGCTCCGGCAACCGGGTATTTACAGTCGGTGGGATAGAAAGTATAGGTACAGGAGGTCACTGCAATGAGCAGTGGCAAGATCCATATCTTATTGTACCTACTCTGTAACATCACTGATTCCCAGGGCCTGCATGAATTTAGACTTAAAGTCCGTGTTGTCAAAGAAACCCGTAAACAATTCTGCACCAGGTCCGAAGGCATAAACCGGCAGCATGATCCCGGTATGTCCCCCCGTATTGAAGTTCACTTTCACCTCTCCCTGGTCAATGTCACCGTTCAAAATCATCAACCCACCGGTTTCATGGTCGGCAGTGACCACCACCAATGTCTCTCCGTCTTTTTCGGCAAAATCCATGGCTACCTTCACTGCTGCATCGAAGTCGAGTGTTTCCCTTAGCACGTATTCTTTATTATTATCGTGGCCACCCCAGTCGATCTGGGATGCTTCTATCATGATGAAGAATCCGTCCTGGTCCTGGCTCAATATTTCCAGTGCTTTACTGGTTGCCAACGGGAGCATATCTCCCCTGCCATTCAGTACATTCGGATTATGCACCGGAGCGGTTAGGGCTGCGAGTTTGCCTGTGCTATGATCCATCACCTGGTCAATATTTGTTGCCACATTATATCCATTGGCTTCCAGTTCTTCAGTCAGGTCCCGACCATCTGTCCTGTTTGTGAAATGGTCCAGGCCACCCCCAATAAAGAGATCGATATCGGTTTTCAGGAAATCTGCAGCGATAGCCTCGTAATCATTCCTGCTCAACTCGTTGGCGATAAAAGATGCCGGTGTGGCATGCGTAATCGCTGATGTTGATACAAGGCCTGTAGCCATTTCATTGCGCTCAGCCACCTTAAGTATGGATTCCAGTTCATTTTGTGCAGTATCTACTCCTATCATTCCATTATTTGTCTTCTTACCACAAGCCATGGCTGTCCCACTTGCTGCGCTATCGGTGATGTACCTGTTGGCAGAAAAACTCGTCTGCAAACCCACGTGCGTGGAGCGCATCATATTTAGCGAACCTCCATTAACAGTATAGGCAGCATACATCTGCTGCAACCCCATACCATCGCCAATCAGGAAAATGATATTTTTGGCCTGGGGTTGTGCTTTTTTTTGCACACTACATGATGCTATGCTAATTGCGAGTCCCGGGATGACCAGGAACGCCAGAATGGTACTGTTTATTTTTCTTGTAACTGCCTTCATTACCTTTTATTTTAGAATTTAACAATTATGCAATTTATGCTTTAAGATATATTCCTGTTCAACACCGTGGTGGAACAAGGTGTAAAACTAGTGATAAAGAAATAGATTTCTGAAAAAAAGAACTAGAATCTGCTGATATGTGATGCTTCGCACACGTGCACTCCGAATTCCCCGGTGTCCGTCAACCTTTTCAGAACGCGGGTCGTTTGCTTCACAGCCAGGGACCGGTTACCACAGGAATGAACTGATAATTTTTTCGCCGATTTGATACGGATCATCCGATGAAAATCGTATTTTCAGCATGCAAAACTATATTATTATGAAACCAATCGCCACTGCCATCGCATCGTATGGAATGTCAGGGATCGTTTTCCATGGTCCGCTACTTGAAAAACACAAAGGATTTAACATCAGGAAAATTCTTGAACGGCACAAGCATGATTCTAAAGGCAAACACCCCGATGCCACGTTGGTAAGGGATTATGATGAAATTTTAAAGGATCCCGGGATAGAACTGGTGATCGTCAACACCCCGGACTATCTCCATTTTGAGATGACCATGAAAGCCCTCGAAGCCGGTAAACATGTCATCGTGGAGAAGCCCTTTACCTTAAAAAGTGAAGAGGCAGACAAGATCATTGACGTGGCCAGTAAAAATGAGCTTATGGTTTCCATATTTCAGAACCGTCGGTGGGATGGTGATTTTCTGACCGTAAAGAAGGTTATCGATGACGGCTCCCTGGGCAGGCTCGTTACCTTCGAATCACATTTTGACCGGTTTCGTAATTATATCCAGGAATCCTGGAAAGAGGAAAAGCGATTGGGAGCAGGTACCTTATATAATCTTGGATCACATATGATTGACCAGGCCCTTCAATTGTTCGGCATGCCTGAATATTTGTTTGCCGATGTCAGGGCACAACGCACAGACAGTGAAGTAGATGACAGCTTCGATATTTTCCTGCATTATCCCGAAGTAAAATGTCTCGTGCGGGGTAGTTACCTGGTTAAAGAGCCAGGACCCCGGTATATCCTGCATGGCACACATGGCAGCTTTCTGAAATATGGCCTAGATCCACAGGAGCAGGCACTCAAGGAAGGCCATGTTCCGGGAATTGGTAACTGGGGGGCTGAGGAGTCAACGGAATTCGGGACCATGCGATCAGAATTCAGTGGAACAGATGCAACACAGCGCATCCCGACCATTCCGGGGAATTATTTGGTTTATTATGACAATATCTATAACCATCTTCGAAACGGATCAGAATTGCTCGTCAAACCTGATGAAGCCCGCGATGTAATCAAAATTATAGAAGCTGCATATACCAGTGCAGAACAGGGCCAGTCAGTTTGGTTTAGCTAATGCATGCAAGAGTAGCGTTTGCTCGCTCAGTAAAGCTAATACGATCATAACTTGTTATGTTCGCCTTCAAGACCGTCGCTTCCGAATAGCAAGCCGTTATTTCAGATGAGCAAGTCGATACTTCCGAATAGTAAACCATCACATCCGAATAGCAATATGCCCGGGATTTAAAGCCTATATGTCTTGAATTTACCATCAGTGGCAGAGCTCAGTCCGGATCCGGCATCAGGATGGCAAAGACATACCCTCCCTGTTTATCCATGATCATTAGCCTGGGATATTTTTGCATCACTTTACTGCTGTTATCCGCTTTCATCACAACATAGAGCGGATGTCCGTCCCGGTCGCCATTGATCCAGTCCTCCTTGTCCCCGGGAAGGTCACCCGGCATCCACTCCCCATAGAAATAGGGTGCAAAACTTTTAAAACCCAGTGCTACCGCACGGTTATCGGTCCCTGCCTGCTCTTCCAGGAAGGCGATAGCCGGACCCTGGATCATTTTTTCAACTTTCGGAACATATAAAAGCATCAAACTAAATGTAAATAAGATAGTTATCATATGAAGCACTACCAATCCGGACAGGTCCCTTTTCCTGATCCGTGGCAATGAATAAATCAGTCCGCCCAAAAGCAGGATGGCAGGGAAATACGCAAGGACTCCCCACCCGGCATCAGTGCGCAGTACCCCTTCAACATATGGATCAATGCGTTGAGGGAAGCGATCAATGAATGCGCCTGGATTGAGCATTACTGTAGGGATCAGGATGGTTACCAGTACATAGATTGCGCCGATTCCGCCAAGCAGGGCAACCTGCCAGCGTTTGATCTCGAGTTTGCGGTCCAGCCAGTGATGGATCACCCAGGCTGATATAAAAGTCACAGGGAACCATGCCAGGGAACTATAGTGCACCAGCTTCGTCTGCACCAGTGAAAAAACCACCAATACCAGTGCAAGCAATATATACATCCAGGTCCGCATCGTATCTGCTCCTGGCGTTGACTCCTTTTTCTTGGTAAATCCTTTTAACATGATTACGGACGATGGAAACACGCCGAAGAGCAGTATTACAAAGTGGAATCCGGGAAAGCCGCTATGTCCGGCAAAATCATCCGAAAACAAACCCGCCTGGTACACAATGAATTCCCGAACCACATCAAAATTCCCATTTAAAATTGCCACCAGGAACCAGGATCCTCCTGTGAGCAGGAGCACCAGGGAGAAGACCACCACGTGCATGGGTGCGGCATGGATCTTTCCACGCCTTATTAAAAAGAATACCCCGAAAGCAAGCGTAAATATCAACACGGCAACAGGTCCCTTGGTAAGCACTGCCAGTCCCAGGAAGAAAGCTGATAAGGCAACCTGCAGGTATCTTGTAACAACGCGCCGGCTTTCAAGAAAGAAAATAAAGAAGAGGATTCCCAGGAAAATAAAGAAGTTGAACCATGGATCTATAATTCCGGTCTGAAAATAGAAAAACGGCAGGATTGCAGTTGCATAAGACATTGACCACAGCATTCCGAAACGGTTCCCGTGGATTTTTCTTCCAGCCAAAAACAAGGTAACCAGGGTTAGTATACCACAAATGGCGTTGGGGAACCTTGCGGCAAATTCATTGATTCCAAACATCTTCATAGAAAGGACCTGGAGCCATATGAATAGTGGAGGTTTTTCCCAGAAGGGTTCATAATTGATCATCACTGTCAGATAGTCCCCGGTGATGATCATCTCCCGAGCCGATTCAGCAAAAATGATCTCATCCCAGTCAAACAGGTGCACCGCACCTGAAAACGGAACCAGGAAAACCAATCCATACAAAACAATGATTAGAATGACCCATACTGGTTTCAAGGTAAATCTCATCAACTTATCATTTTATATACTGATGCGTCCATCCATTTTTGGTCGTATCTTTTGATCCACATCCAGGCAATCCATCCTGCAACGAGTCCGAGGAATGAACCTCCTACAACATCCACCAGGAAATGCTGTGAAAGGTATATCCTGCTATAACCTACTCCCAATGCAAGCAGAAATAGCCCGGCCTGCGTAATTACTGAGCGTGTCATCAGTGCGAGTGCAAAAAAAAGTGCAAATGCTGTGGAAGTATGTCCGGATGGAAAACTAAGCCAGTCGTACAAATCAACACCTTCGACCAGGTACAATTGATTCCCTTTGCCTGCAAGTTCAAAGTATTTGATCGGACGAGGGAAATCGCTAAATATGAGCCTTTTAAGTGCCTGTGTAGTGAGCCCTCCAATTGCAAAGGCAGTTATTCCGGTGAAGAAATGTCTGAATGAGATCATCAGCAGTCCAGCAATCAGGATGATCAACAATAGTCCATCCCCGAGGTAAGTCCAGTACTTCATAAGCACATCCAGGAAGGGAGTGTGCAGCGTATTCATTTTTAAGTGTATTGATTCTTTCGACACCGACAGTACCAGGACCAGGAGTGCCGGAAAGATCAATACATAACCCAGTAGAAAAATGCCACCGGGCAGCTTCTTTATCGTATTTATCAGGACTTTACCAGAAATCATCGTTTCACCGCCTAAAGTTAGAAATTTTTTCTACTTTTGGGTTTTTCAAAACATAAACTTACCAGACAATGAATACCCAGGAACTCAAGAATGCCTTTATTGATCTATAT
>CAYOSB010000171.1:0-7798 GCA_964406495.1 uncultured Bacteroidaceae bacterium
AGCTTCGCTGAGCTCATCGCCAGGGCGATTTCGGTTCATGTTCTTTTGTCATTGCACCGCTGAGATTTCTATGCTCTATGATGAAGGTTTCATTTGGTTATTTTATTATTTTTTTAACTTCGTAAAAACTTTAAATCAGATGACGAATAAGCGTATCCAGGTACTCGATCTGACATTCGAGACAACCATTACCAGGGAGAAAATAAAAAACGAGGTCACGCGTATTGCAACAGAAATGAATCGTGACCTGGTCAATAAGAATCCCATTTTCCTGGGTATCCTGAATGGCGCTTTCATGTTCGCCAGCGACCTGTTCAAGCAGATCACCATCCCATGCCAGATCACGTTTTTGAAACTGGCCTCCTATGAAGGTACTACGACCAGCGGAACGGTCAAGCAATTGATTGGCATCAACCAGGACCTGAAGGACCGCACGGTGGTGATCCTGGAAGATATCGTAGACACAGGTATTACGCTTGATACGATTATCCGGCAGCTCAGCGGGTACCAGCCGAAGGAGATCATGGTCGCCACCATGTTGCACAAACCCGATGCATTGCAGAAAGAGGTAAAGCTGGATTACGTGGGATTTGAGATCCCCAATGAGTTTGTACTGGGTTACGGGCTCGATTACAATGGCTATGCAAGAAATCTTCCGGAAATTTACACTTTGGTGAAGGAAAAACAGTAAGATTATTTACTTTTGCAGCTTTCATTTATTCATCATTCTAATCAAACGCAACACATGTTAAACATTGTATTATTCGGCCCTCCCGGATCCGGGAAAGGAACGCAGGCAGAAAAACTCATTGAAAAGTATCAACTGATTCATATCTCAACCGGTGACCTGCTGCGCAGTGAAGTGGCGAACAAGACCAGCCTGGGAATGGAAGCAAAAAAGATCATGGATGCCGGGGAACTGGTACCCGATGAGATTGTTATCGGAATGATCCGAAAAAAGCTGGAAGAACATAAAGATGGGCCGGGTTTTGTATTTGATGGTTTCCCCCGTACGGTTGAACAGGCCAGGGAGCTCAGGAAGGCACTTACAGATTACGATGAGCGTGTGACCATGGAGATTTCCCTCGAGGTGCCACGGGAAGAGTTGGTGAAAAGGCTGTTGAAAAGAGGGGAGGAAAGCGGACGGTCAGATGACAATGAAGAGACGATCAATAACCGCATCGATGTATATGAGCGTCAGACCGTACCGGTGACCTATTATTATGAAAAAATGCACAAGCATGTGCCGGTGGATGGTATTGGAACGATTGACCAGATCTTCAAGCGTGTAGTGAAAGCGATTGAAGGATTTAAAAAATATTATGACCACAGCGCATGATTTTCGCTGACAGCAGGATAATAAAAAAGGTGGCTTTGGCTGCCTTTTTTTGTTTACAGATGAATGATTTGGCATCCGGGGGGGCTGCAATTCTCATGGAATCTTGTATTTTTACATGATGAGCAATTCAAATTTTGTCGATTATGTGAAGATCTTCTGTCGTTCCGGTAAGGGAGGATCCGGGTCTGCACACTTACATCGCGACAAATTCACCCGGAAGGGGGGACCTGACGGAGGCGATGGAGGCAGGGGCGGCCATGTGATCGTCAAAGGGAATGAACAGCTCTGGACCCTGCTGCACTTGAAATATCATAAGCATATCTTTGCCACCAATGGTGAAGGAGGTAGTGCTTCGCTGAAAACAGGGGCCGATGGGGAAGATGCAATCATCGAAGTCCCGCTGGGTACCGTGGCCAAAAATGCAGCGTCAGGAGAAGTATTATTCGAGATCACTGCTCACAACGAAGAGCAGATCCTGATGCCCGGGGGCAGGGGAGGGCTCGGGAATGACCATTTTAAATCTTCTACTTTCCAGACTCCGCGTTTTGCACAACCGGGTGAACCGGGCCAGGAAGACTGGGTGATCCTGGAGCTGAAGCTGCTGGCGGATGTTGGCCTGGTGGGATTCCCCAATGCCGGGAAATCAACACTGCTTTCAGTGGTCTCTGCTGCCAAACCAAAGATTGCGGACTACCCGTTCACTACGCTGGTCCCCAACCTGGGGATTGTCAGGTACCGCGAAGACCGCTCATTCGTGATGGCAGATATTCCTGGAATCATCGAAGGAGCCAGTGAAGGGAAAGGGCTCGGACACCGTTTCCTGAGGCATATCGAACGCAACGCCATGCTGCTTTTCCTGGTTCCGGCCGACAGCGACGATATCAAAAAAGAGTACGAAGTGCTGGTCAACGAATTGAAAGAATATAATCCGGAATTGCTCGATAAACAGCGGCTGCTTGCCATCTCCAAATCGGATATGCTGGATGAGGAGTTAATGGACGAAGTGAGGCAGGACCTACCGGAGGTACCTTATGTATTTATCTCCTCCGTGGCCAACCATGGACTGGTACAAATGCGCGACACAATCTGGAAAATGTTGAACGGGTAAGAAAAAGAAAAACCATTTGCTCCATGCTTTCCACACTGAATGATCTTGATACGCAGCTGTTTCTTTTTCTCAATGGATTACACAACGAGGCCTTTGACAGCATCATGGCATGGATCAGCGGAAAGACCACCTGGTGGCCCTTCTACCTGTTGCTGCTGATCTACCTGGGGTGGACCCGCAGGTGGCAACTGGTGCCGATCATTCTTTTCATTGCGCTGGCAGTGACCCTGGCGGACCAGACCTCGGTGCACCTCTTCAAGGAAGTATTTGAACGACTCCGACCCTGCCATGAGCTTGCACTAAAGGAAACAGTGCACCTTGTGAACGGGAGGTGCGGGGGCATGTATGGATTTGTCTCTTCACATGCTGCCAATACATTTGCCGTAGCCATGTTGTTGCTCCTGATCATACGCAAGGGATGGTTTACAGCCTTGATGCTGATATGGGCGGCGATCGTGAGTTACAGCAGGATCTACCTGGGCGTGCATTATCCCGGTGATGTGCTGGGAGGCGCTGTCCTGGGTGTGCTCTGCGGCCTGGTGGTCTACCTGTTCTTTTCATGGACGGTCCAGCAACTGCCTTCCTCATGGAAGATGCAGGCTCCCGGTAATTCTTCGTCACGATGAGATGTATCCTGAGTGACAGCAATGATCCTTATTTCAACCTTGCGGCTGAAGAATACCTGCTGAAACACTTTTCAGATGCTTTCTATTTCCAGTATGTGAATCATCCTTCGGTAGTGGTGGGTAAGCACCAGAATGCCCTGGCTGAGATCGACCTGGATTACCTGGAAAAGAAGAAGATCCTGCTTGCCAGGCGCATCTCCGGCGGTGGCGCAGTTTACCACGATCCGGGAAACATGAATTATGCGTTTATCACCAACGAATCACCCGGGGATTTTATCAAATTCAAAACATACACAGCCCCGGTGATCTCGGCCCTGGAACAGCTGGGTATCCCTGCGCAAATGGGGAAGCGCAACGAATTGCTGTCAGGCAAGCGAAAGATTTCCGGTACGGCGAGTCATGTGTTCAAGACCAGGGTGCTTCATCACGGGACACTTCTGTATGACACCGACCTGGAACACCTGTCGAAATGCCTGTATTTAGATGCCGGGAGATACAGGGACAAGGCAGTGAAATCGATACGTTCGGAAGTGGTGAACCTGCGTGAGCTGATGCAAAGTCCGCTTCCTAATGAGGATTTCTTCAGACATGTATTCGATCATATCCTGCATACTGGCGATGACCATGAAGTTGATACATTTACTGACAATGACCTGGAGACGATACGGGAGATGGCCAGGCGCAAATTCAGCACCTGGGAGTGGGTATATGGCTACTCACCCAAATACGAGGTGGAGCGAACGGTTTCTGTGACGGGGAAAGTGTTGCACACCCGGGTATTTGTAAACAGGGGGGTGATCGAAGAGGTCCGCTTGAGCGGGACATTGCACCTGGATGCGGCACGAGTTGTTGAGACCCTTCAGGGGACAAGACACAGGAGAGAGGTAGTATCAGAAAAACTGTCTGCACTTGATCTGGATGCAGCGATTACCGGGGCTTTGATACAATGCATTTTTTAATGAAGCTGTCTCGCTTAAGCAATAGATACTTTAACGCATCAGCTTTGCTACTGTTACTTTTTCACTTCCTTCGCTGGATGGCATTCACCACCCGCTCGTTTACCCTGTCCAGTCCGTCGATGATCATATCTGCCTGGCTGTAAAAGGATTCCCGTTCGCGCAACATCTCCTGGATCGTTGCATACATTTCCTCTTCAGATTTTCCTTCCAGTAGTGGGCGCTCGGTCTTTGAAACCTTCAGCCGGCTGAGCAACGCTTTGGGTGACAATTGAATGTAGATGGTAAGTCCTGAGGCTTTAAGCTTTTGCATATTATCGCCATGACAGGGCAGTCCGCCGCCGGTGGCAATCACTATTTTCTGATGTTGATCCATTTCTTTGATTGCCAGGGTTTCCAGTTCCCTGAACCGGGCTTCGCCATCTTCAGCAAATATTTCCGGGATGGTTTTTCCCTCCTGTTCAACGATCCACTGGTCCATATCCAGGAAATCATAGTCCAGCATACGGGCGATCTGCTTTCCATAGGTGGTTTTTCCTGAACCCATGAAGCCTATAAGGTAGATGCGTGAATGCATGATCACAGTTCGAGTTTCATCTGTCCGTTCGATCCCTTTTTTTTCGTGGTCTCCTTTTTTGGTGAATTTTCTTTGCCTGGATCTTCCTCCTTTTTGGGAGTTACGACCTCAAAGGGAACATCATCGGGTTGTTGGTTAGCATCCGATGAAGAACCGGACTTCTTCGCCTGGTCTTTCTTCGCGGTAGTTGCGTTCTTATTTTTAGCAGTGTTGCCCTTTTTTCCGGAACCTTTTTTCTTACCGCCGGATGAACTGTCTTTTGTATCTGAATCCCTGGTCTTTTTTTCTGAAGATGTTGTTGATCCTTTGCCCCTACCGGCTTTCTTTTCTTGCGCTATGGGATCAGCGGATGCCTTTTCTGTATTGGCTTTCCCAAGGTCTATTCCTGTATCAGTTGCCTCTTTGCTTCCTTCAGTTGCCCCTTTGCTTCTTTCAGTCGTCTCTTTGGTTACTTCAGATGCCTTTTTGTTTCCTTCAGTTGTTTCTGACCCAACAGTTGAAACTGCTCCTTCGCCTGAACCTTCATTTGCGCTGTTTGTACCTTCATCATCGTCATCCCCGGTTTCTTCAGGAACGATCGTCGGTTCCAGTTCTTCGATTACCTTCACCTCGTAATTAGAGAGCCGTTTACCCCTTGCCCTGAAGCTTTTCACAGCAATAAACTCTGCTACTTCGATAATCTCGGGATCCCGTTCCTTATTCTTACCACCGAACTTGAGTTCAAGCCGCGGGTATTCGACTTCCATGATCTGGATCAGCCTGGACTCAGGGTTATCGCCTATGAAGCTGGTGAGTTTTTCAGTGGGCTCGATCTGGAACCGCTTGATATAATAGTATTCCTGGTCGGCATCGTAATATGCGGCTGACCATATTTTCTTCGGCCTGAATTTCTCAATGATCAGCAGGTCGTCTTCAAAATGGTTTGTAAGGTCAAAATTGGTGGTCCTGAATGCGCCTGATTTCGTGATCACAAGGATCAGGTCCTCCCCTCCAAACTCACCCAGGAAGGTGCTGCGTGCATCTGCGTTGAGCCGGTTGACATCCTCGTCGAACCAGATCTTTCTGCCACCAAGGGTGGATACGCCTTTCTCCTTCATGGTGATCCGGTGAACGGCATATTTGGTAAGAATGTTCCCGGCAGCACTCCGGCCTTTGATGGCCAGTTCACTGAAATCCAGCTCGAAAACAGGTTTTTTAAGACGGGGTCGTGGTTTGAGATGCACCTTCACGGTTTCTGCCTCGCCATTGGGATTGGCAGTCATGTACAACACCCGTGTATGCTTGTGCTCCTTACCTATGTTATATGTTTTTTCACGCGTCACCCCGGTAATCGGACAGCGTTTCATCATCGTATTCCCGGTGTTCCCGTCATAGTAGATCACGTTGTAGATGGTGCGTTTGTCGTTACGCTTGAAGACGGCTACATGAATAATATTCTTCCCGACGAAAAGTTTATCCGCCACTTTGCTGATCACATAGGTCCCGTCTTTAAGGAACACGATGATGTCGTCAAGGTCAGAACAGTCACATACATACTCATCCTTGCGCAACCCTGTTCCCACAAACCCATCGGCTCGGTTGACATACAGCTTTTCATTGGCCACAACTACTTTGGAGGCGACGATGTTCTCAAAGCTTCTGATCTCTGTTTTCCTTTCGCGACCCTTCCCGTGTTTCTTTTTGATATTCCTGTAGTATTCTATAGTATAGTCCACAAGGTGCTCGAGATTATGTTGCACCTGCCGGATTTCGTCCTCAATGCCTTTAATGATCTCATCGGCCTTTTTGACATCAAATTTTGAGATCCGCTTGATCTTAATCTCTGTAAGTTTGATAATGTCGTCGCGGGTCACCTCCCTGTGCAACAGTTTTTTGAATGGATCCAGTCCTTTGTCAATGGCCTCGATCACTGCTTCCCATGTTTCACATTCTTCAATGTCGCGATAGATCCGTTCCTCGATAAAGATCTTTTCGAGCGAGGACATGTGCCATTGCTCCTGTAGCTCGCCGAGCCTGATCTCCAGTTCCTGCTTCAGCAGGTCCTTGGTATGGTCGGTATTGGCCCTGAGTACATCGCTTACTCCGATGAACAGCGGGGTATCGTCTTCAATTACGCAACAGTTGGGGGAGATGGATACCTCGCAGTCGGTAAAAGCATACAATGCATCGATGGTCTTGTCGGAAGATATATTGGGGGCAAGGTGGACCATGATCTCCACGAATTCTGCTGTATTGTCATCGATCTTTTTAATCTTGATCTTCCCTTTTTCATTGGCTTTGATGATGGAATCGATCAGGGTACCGGTTGTTTTTCCGAAGGGCAGATCCCTGATCACCAGGGTCTTTTTATCCAGTTTTTCGATGCGCGCCCTGACGCGCACCTGGCCCCCCCGCATCCCGTCGTTGTATTTGCTGAAATCCGCATTTCCACCTGTGGGGAAATCAGGATACAACTCAAACTCCTTTCCCTGGAGATGCTTGATGGAGGCATCGATCAGTTCGTTGAAATTGTGAGGAAGGATCTTGGAGGAGAGTCCGACCGCAATTCCTTCGGCTCCCTGTGCAAGGAGGAGCGGGAATTTCACCGGCAATGCAAAAGGTTCTTTATTTCTCCCGTCGTAAGAAAGTTTCCAGGTGGTGGTTTTCGGGTTGAATACCACGTCGTTGGCAAAAGAGGAGAGCCTTGCTTCGATATACCTGGCTGCCGCGGCACTGTCACCGGTAAAAATATTTCCCCAGTTTCCCTGCATATCGATCAGCAGCTCTTTTTGACCCAGCTGCACCAGGGCATCACCGATGGAAGTGTCACCGTGGGGGTGAAATTGCATGGAGTGCCCGATGATGTTTGCAACTTTGTTATACCGCCCGTCATCAAGCCGTTTCATGGAATGCAGGATCCTTCGCTGCACAGGTTTCAGTCCATCCTGTATGTTGGGGACGGCTCTTTCCAGGATCACATAAGATGCGTAATCTATAAAATAGTCTTCGTACATTCCCGTGAGCCTGGTGATCTTCGAGGAACTTCCTCCCTGACCTTCTTCATGGGAACCTTCGATACTGTTAAAGTCTTCAGGTATATTTTTTTTATTATTCAGATCTTCACTCATACATTAAAAATTGTTCTGGCTTCACGGACCGTGATTTCTGGGAACTGGATTCAGGCTGCGGAATACAATCTGTCAGCTTCAACCC
>CAYOSB010000171.1:7808-8381 GCA_964406495.1 uncultured Bacteroidaceae bacterium
ATCAGGTCCTCTTCCACTCTCAGTCGTTCAATGATAAAATCCTGCCGGTCGGGTGTGTTTTTCCCCATATAAAAACCAAGGATATCGTTGATATCGTCTTCCTTGCCCAGCTTGACGGGCTCCAGGCGGATATCCGAGCCGATGAAGTTCTTGAATTCATCAGGGGAGATTTCGCCAAGGCCTTTGAACCTTGTAATCTCGGCAGCTGCGCCAATCTTTTCCTTGGCCGCCTCTTTTTCCTCTTCGGAGTAACAGTAAATGGTATCTTTTTTATTTCTCACCCTGAACAAAGGGGTCTGGAGGATAAAGAGGTGCTTGTTGCGCACGAGATTGGGAAAGAATTGCAGGAAGAAGGTCAGCAGAAGCAGCCTGATGTGCATTCCATCCACATCCGCATCAGTAGCGATCACCACTTGTTTGTAGCGAAGTCCCTCCAGGTCTTCTTCGATATTCAATGCCGCCTGCAGCAGGTTAAATTCCTCGTTTTCATATACCACTTTTTTGGTCAGTCCGAAGGAGTTAAGCGGTTTTCCACGCAGGCTGAATACGGCCTGGGTATTAACGTTTCTTGAT
>CAYOSB010000172.1:0-8352 GCA_964406495.1 uncultured Bacteroidaceae bacterium
TTCAGGAAAAGTGTGGGTGATCGATCAAGATGATATTGATACCGATATGATCTACCACAATCGTCACCTCGCCATCACTGAGCCGGCTGAGATGGGAGCCTATGCCTTCGGTAACCTGGAAGGATATGAGGATTTTGCTAAAAAGGCAGCTCCTGGTGATTTTATCCTGACAGGTAAAAATTTCGGGGCAGGGAGCTCCAGGCAACAGGCTGTAGACTGCTTCAAGGTACTTGGTATCGCTGGTATCATTGCAGCTTCCTTTGGGGCCATCTATGAACGTAATGCAATCAATTCTGCATTCCCGATAATTACTGGTCTCGACCTGGAACACCTGGATGTAAAGACAGGCGACCAGGTCCGTGTGAATTTTGAGATGGGAACGATGAGACTGCTGAAAAACCAACAAACTCTGCAGCTTAATCCCTTCTCTGAAGTGCAAATGGAAATATACAGGAACAACGGACTATTTTAAAAACTGAAGATTATGAGATTGATCATACCAGACAACTATACGTCCATACTTGGACTGAAGCAAACAGAAACGGCGCTTAAATTGATGAAAGAGCATTTTGAGATTGGATTGTCCTCCGAGTTGAGGTTGCGCAGGGTAACAGCACCATTATTCGTGCTGAGTTCGACAGGCCTGAATGATAACCTGAGGGGCATTGAAGAACCTATAGATTTCAAGATCAAGGATATGCGAGACCAGGAGGCTGAGGTGGTCCAGTCACTGGCCAAGTGGAAACGCATGATGCTGCGCGATTACGACATTGAAATCGGCAATGGAATCTACACCGATATGAATGCCCTCCGCAAGGATGAAGAGTTGGATAACCTGCACAGTGTGTATGTCGATCAGTGGGACTGGGAAAGGGCGATCAGAAAAGAAGACAAAACCCTGGACTACCTGAAAAATGTGGTACGCCAAATCTATGCCACGATCAGGAGGACGGAGTTTTACCTGTTTAGCCTCTATCCGAAAATTCGTCCCCAGCTACCGGAAGAGATCACCTTTATTCATGCAGAAGAGCTGTATGAAATGTATCCGGATCTGCCCCCGAAACAACGGGAAGACAAAATTTCCGAAAAATACGGAGCAGTGTTCATTATTGGTATTGGTGCAGACCTGCCCGACGGTAAGCCGCACGATTTACGTTCACCTGATTACGACGACTGGACCACTGAGACAGAACAGGGTTTTAAAGGTCTCAACGGGGATATTATCGTCTGGAATAAGGTGCTGCAATCGGCCTGCGAGTTGTCTTCCATGGGGATTCGTGTCGACGAAGAAGAGCTCGTAAGACAGCTCGAGATCACAGGTGACCAGGACAGGCTGGAGCTATTGTTCCATCGCAGGCTGATGGATGGTGAGTTACCCTCGGCCATCGGTGGCGGTATCGGACAATCCAGGACCGCTATGGTGTACTTGCAAAAAGCCCATATCGGTGAGATCCAATCCGCGATCTGGCCCGGTGAAATGGTGAACCATTGCCGAAAATGCGGTATCAAGCTGATGTAAAGCCATGGTTCCGATCTCCCGGATCTGGTACCTGGCATATTATCCGGTTAAGCATAGCACATAGGTGATCTGTTTTTTATTTAAACGTTTTCGATATGCCTACTTTCGTTGAAAAAATCTTTGGAGCTCCTGCCGGTTCGATCGTTTTTCGTAAACCGGATATTGTCCTTACCCATGACAATACCGCAAGTATTGAGAAGACCTTCCGGGAGATGGGGGGAACAAAAGTATTTGACCCTGCGCAATTAATGGTAGTGCTGGATCACAATGCCCCTCCTACAACTGCAGCAGTTGCTTCGAATTATAAGCGCATCAGGGAATTTGTAAAGGAGAACAATATAAAGCGGTTCTATGATGCAGGGGAAGGGATCTGTCATCAGCTGATGGCGGATCATGCCAGGCCCGGGATGTTAATAGTTGGCAGCGACAGTCATACCTGTACAGCCGGTGCGTTCAATGCCTTGGCTGCAGGGATCGACAGAACAGAGGCAGCGGGGATATGGAAAAAGGGCGATACCTGGTTCAGGGTGCCTGAAACATTGAAAATAACACTGCACGGTGCACTGAAACGTGGCGTGTACAGTAAAGACCTTTCATTGTGGATCATCGGGATTCTTGGATCAGCAGGAGCCAATTACATGTCCATTGAATTTCATGGGGATGGCATCAGGCATCTTTCAGTGGCAGACCGGATGACCCTGGCCAACCTGGCTTCAGAAATGGGTGCAAAAAATGCTGTGTTTCCAATGGACGAGCGGTTGCAGCATTTCCTGGACAAGGAGGTGGATGGGATATGGTCCGATAAAGATGCAAAATATGTGCGTGAGATATCTGTGGACCTGCCTGAGGTATACCCGCTTGTAGCAGCACCTCACCAGGTGGATAATATCAAATCAGTGGCAGAAATAGCTGGGGAGGAGGTGCACCAGGGAGTGATAGGTACCTGTACAAATGGCCGGATTGAAGACCTGCGCGAAGCAGGTGCAATACTGAAGGGCAAAAAGGTGCGGGAGGGATTCCAGCTGCTGGTAATCCCTGCTTCCAGGGCCATCTACCTGCAGGCCATTAATGAAGGACTGATTACTACTTTTTTGGAAGCCGGAGCAAATGTACTGAACGCTTCATGCGGTCCCTGCCTGGGCACAGGGCAGGGGATTCCGGCCGATGGTACCCGTGTGATATCAACAGCCAACCGCAATTTCCTGGGACGGATGGGCAACAAGAATGCGGAGATATGGCTTGCATCACCGGCGGTGGTTGCCTTGTCGGCATTAAACGGGAAGATTACTGATCCGCGTCCGGCCAATGGATCAGAGACATACCCTTTTACCAGACCGCAGGTTAACAATATTTCTATTCCGGGAGATGAAAAACGAAAGGTTGCACATGTCTGGAACTATGCAGACGTGGATAACCTGAATACAGACCAGATGTTTGCAGGTCACCTGACCTACCAGGTGCTCAGCTCTGATCCCGCTGCCATCCTGGAGCATCTTTTTGCTGATTTTGATCCGAATTTTGCGAAACGATTGGAGCCTGGGGACATCATACTTGCCGGGGAGAATTTTGGTTGCGGAAGCTCTCGGGAACATCCTGCGGTGGGGCTCGCCTATGCTGGGGTGCAGGCTGTGATCGTTAAATCAGTCAACCGGATCTTCTTCAGGGCGGCCATCAACCAGGGACTGCCCCTGATCGTGCTTCCGGAAGCAGTGAATGCATATGTACCGGGTGATGATGTTTCTGTTGCACTTAGCGAAGGAATAGTAAAAGTAGGCGAAAATAAGTTTCCCTTCCAACCCTTGCCGGAAAAACTAATGCTTATCCTTGAACATAAAGGATTGGTGAATTATCTCAAAGGTAAATAAGAAGCAGGCTACAACACTGGAAAATCGCTCTGCCACCTCCCTTTTGCAAATACAGCAGATCAGCGCATCAATCTGATGCCAGTTGAACTGCCAACAGCACTATAAAAACAAACCGCACCAGGATGTTCCCGGTGCGGTTAGATGATTATACTGTCCAATAAATCCTGAAGCTTATACAGGAACGGTCAGCATTGGGTTAGAAATTGTAGCTTATGGATACATTCCAGGTTCTGCCGAAACCAAACCATACAGAATTGGTGACATCGATACCTTCCCATGTCTCTGAATTTTCATCCGCATGGATATTGGTCTCTGATTCAGAAATGTATACTTTATCCAGTAAATTGTTGACGTTGAATCTGAATAATGCCAGGTTACCAAAGAGGTTGATTCTTGCACTGACACCGGCATCAAGCAAACCGTATGCTGGAAGCTTTAATGCACCGGGATTTTCTGCTTCAGCAAAAATGTCGTCTGTCACTGAATAATCTGCATACAATCCATCTACATACCTGTAGCCCAGATCAATATTAAAATAGCTTATTCTGTAATCAGCCGAGAGGTAAGCTACAAACTGCGCTGCGTCGCCCACTTTTGCATCCTTCAGGTAAAGTGTACCTGTACCGATCTCATTCTGGTCGGCATCAAATAAAGTCGAAGAGAAATCCTTGGTATATCTCCAGTCACCGGCAGATACCATACCTTTCAGTTTCAGGGCACTCATGGGTCTGTAATCAGCCTCAACCTCGATCCCCTTGTGGTTCACATCAATATCGCTGAATTGTGCGGTTCCTTCATCACCCTGTGCATTGAAAAGCGAGCGGGAGATAAAACGGTTGCCCCAGTTGGTACTATATGCATTGACATTGATCGTCAGGTTATTGGAAATGTACCCGTAACCCAATTCAACGGAAAAGATCTCTTCATTCTGAAGATCTTCATTAACATCATTCGCATAATTGGGGAATACAGCATCAAAATTAGGCTGACGGGAGATATATCCTGTATTGAAAAATACATTGGAACTTGCTGTAAGGTTATAGTTGGCACCTCCTTTAACATATCCGCCCCCTACATTCTTTTTATCAGAAATAGGATTGGTTGATTGGTCAAAATAATCGATTCTCTGGAAAGACTGATTTGACAAACCTCCCTGGATAACGGCGGTAAGTTTTCTCTGATCATTATATTCAATCATACCGTTTACACCTGACCATCCAACCAAACCAATGTTGTAATAGTCAAGTTTCGGACCGTTCAACCCGGTGTTTCTGAAAGGTGTTGCTTCGATAAGGGTATTGATGATCTGTCCGGCTGAATTGTCATTACCGGTTGAGTAATATCCATCAAGCCCCATCAGGTTATTCAGCACGCGATAGTGATATCCTTTATAATTCCTGAGGTCGATGCCGATGGAAGCATTGAAATTCCCGAACTCGGCTTCCAGGTTGGAGATGGCTCCCACCCAGTCATGTGAATTCATGGAGGATCTCCTGATGAGTACTGCATTATTCACATTGTTGTCGTTGAATCCATTGGAGCCGATCAGCAAATCGGTAAACCCGCTGATATCTCCATCATAAGGATCGGTTGTGGACTGGTTGATATCAACTACTGCATCAAAATCGACGAAACCGTCTGCATCTCGTGTGCCATTTCCATTATTAAGATAATGGTTGGTAAGGTCAGTCCTGTACGGATACATGTCGAGATCAGAGTTGAAAAAATTCTGACCACGCGGACCTGTTCCTCCACCTCTGCCGGCAGAACCATATAATGAGGTGTTGAGTGTGAATGTTGAATTGATCTTGTAATCCCAGTTGAATGTTGCAAGTGGCTTATTATAATGGTTTCTTCTCATATTGAACTCTTCACCGTCGAGAAATCCGGCATCGGTATTCCATCTCCTGTCAATTCCTTCTTCACCGAAATTCTGATAGTCCCTGATGGATACCCAGGTGCTTCTCTGGTGGTGCCACTGGCCGGCTCCGAGAACAGACAGGTTCAATGCGTGTTTTGAACCTTCAGGTTCATAACCAACGGCAGCAAAATAGGTCCACCCCGTACCTGAGGTCCCATATGCATATCCGTTGCCCTGCCAGCGGGATGCGAGCACGGAAGCTGCCCAGCCTGATTCATTTCTGCCGGTATTGTATGCAAGTGAAGTTTTCAGGTAGCCGTCATTCCCAAATGTTTGTGCGACCATACCACCTTTTTCTTTCTTGGCTGCCTTTGTAAAAATCGAAACAGTACCTCCCACAGAAGGGACAGCCAGTCGTGATGCACCTAAACCTCTCTGGATCTGGATGCCACTGGCAACATCAGTGAGCCCCTGCCAGTTGGACCAGTATACCCATCCATTTTCCATGTCATTGACGGGCTGACCATTGATCAGGAAAGAGGTATTTCTCTGATCGAATCCTCTAAGACTGATCCGTGAATCGCCATAACCTCCGGCTTGCTTGGTAGCATAAACACCCGGAGTGGTATTCATAATTTCAGGGAATTCCTGGTTACCTACTTTGAGCGCAATTTCAGCAGGACCAATTGAGGAAACTGCTACAGGTGTTTCCCTTACCTTGGCTACATCAACAACACCTGATACGATAACCACCTCGCCAAGTTCAAGACTGGCAGACATTTCAATAACTCCAAGGTCAGTTGATCCGCGGCTGAATTCCACGACAACAGTTTCATAACCTACATAAGAGACACGAATTTTTCCGCTTGAAGACTCCGTTCTCAGGGAAAATGAACCATTTGGTTTGGTGATGGTGCCGTTTTCGGTACCCTCTTCAACAATACTTGCTCCTGGAAGGGTTACTCCAGCCTGCAGATCCTGCACGGTGCCGGTAACAGTTACCTGTGCAGTTGTGTTGGCTGTAAAGACCAGGGCGAGCAACAGCATGATGCTTAATTTCAATACTTGTTTCATAAAATTGTTTTTAAGAGTTAGAATTATTAAATGACAATTAAAATGTTGCGCAAATATAGGGCTGCATTTGGTTTGGGATTTTAAATTAAGTTTAATTTATTATAGCGAGGTGTTTTAAATGGCATTAATAATTAACAGACAATTAACAATGGCGGGTCAATTCTCTGGAAAATGTATTTGAAGTAACGCGTTAAAATTAAATAAACATCACATAGTCATTTGATTAGAATCATGACCCTGGCGCCATGGAAGATAACTCCACCTATGTATTCTGAAAATAGTATTAAGGAGTTCCGGCTATATTACGAACGATCAGAATGAAATTCGGGCGCCAAAACTATAGGTGCGTGGAAGTCCTGTAAAAACCGTTGCAGCTGCTGCAGAATTGATATATTCCTGCGGATCACCGGGCAAATCGATGAGCGCACCATTATCCATTGCATCCTGAATATACAACTCATCGAGAAGATTGAAAACATGACCGTAAAGCGCAATCCGAAAACGTGAATTGGTCACAATGGTATATCCTGCATGTAAATCAATCAGGTAGTATTCGGGAAGTTCCCACAATTGTTCGCCGGGGTAGTGCATGGCGGCCACAGGATTCCAGGCAGCAAAGTGGCTTCTGAAAAATCTGAAATTGGCCTGTATATAGGAATTCAGGAGCGGGTGGACTGATAGCATTGCACTTAACTGAAGCTGGGGAGCATTCCCTGCTACCAGGTCTTTGTTATCAAAAGTAATTTTCATTTCATCACCCAGGGAAGCAATGTCAGTAAGCAAGCCAGTTGCATCATCAGAATAGACCCAGTTGCCAAGAGAGGCATTCGCTCCAATTTCAAAGAACCTTACCGGCTGGAAACCTGCCTCAAATTCAATGCCCTGGTGTCGCTGATCAATATTTAATGTATGCAGAATGAATTCGTTGAACAATGGGTCTGAAAATTTTTGCGTCATGCTGTTGTTCACCATCAAATAGTCGTAATAGTTGATTTGTAGCCGGGTTGAAGGTGAGAAGAATAATCTGAATCCTGCATCGAATCCCTTGAAGACCATGTTCTTTGGAAAACCGGAAGCGGATCGCTCCAGCAGGTCAATAACCAGGCTGTTGTCCGGTTCCCTGGAAATGTAGCTGTAATTAGCATAGAGGAGCAACGGGTCAATCACTTGATAACTCAATCCGGATTTGATTTGATAGCCCGGTGAAACCGCTGGCTTCAGCATAAATTTTTGTCCGGGATTTTCCGGGTCCTTCTGAAAATGGTTCGTATAGTTTTGATCCGCCATGGAATAAACGCCATTTATAAATGTATTTAGCTTTTCTCCGGAATATTCAATATTCCCGGAGAAATCAATCCTGCGGATATTGCTGGAATGATGGTACCCGATGAGGTCTCCCATCTGTTTTTCATAATCAGCCTGATTGTCAAACTGATTTCCACTGAAAAAATAATACCTGCCGCCCAGTAAATCTCTGACTTCTTGATATTGAATAATATTAGCGCTGCTCACATTGATTCCCAGTGTACTTTTAAATTGCTCATTGAACTGAAAATTCACCCGCGACATTGCACCAGGCATAGATAGATTTCTAACCGAATTGCTGAGAATTCCTTCCGATGCTATTTTTTGCTGATTCTCCGCAATGGTGGAATTGTAATCAATAAAGGGAGATGGACCGGTGTAATCCAGGTTTATATCACCGGAAACCCCAGTATTTCCCTCTGCCAACCCGGAATAATAGACCAGGGTATGTTGCGAAATCTTTCCTGTCCACCTGGCATACCAGTTGAATTGAGCAAGCGGGGCATGTGAATAATGTTCATGTTCATTCAGGTATGCTGGTGCATGCCTGTTGCGGATCTTCCCGTTCCAGTATTGTTGTCCGCTGTA
Organism: uncultured Bacteroidaceae bacterium; assembly: GCA_964406495.1. Taxonomy (GTDB): domain Bacteria; phylum Bacteroidota; class Bacteroidia; order Bacteroidales; genus M55B112. The sequence goes on from CAYOSB010000172.1 coordinate 8,213, forward strand.
TTCCGGATCTACAGCGTTTAGACCCTGATTATAATACCGGCCGTCCCTGGACTGTGGGATGACATCCAGGACCGCTTCAGGAATACCCAGTTCCCTTGCATATCGATGACTGTATGCAGCGATATGTTGCATGTTTTCAA
>CAYOSB010000173.1:0-8350 GCA_964406495.1 uncultured Bacteroidaceae bacterium
ATCATACACGAGCGTAATCTCCTTCCTGTTGCGCTGCCTGAGCTGTTGCTCACCGAAATTCACCAGGTCTTTGAACAGATTTTCCAGGTAGATGGAAGAATATTGTACCGAGAGCAGGTTGCTTTCTATCTTGGCAAGATCAATGATGTCGGAGATCAGGGCCAGCAGCTGCTCGGAATTCCGGTTCACGCGCTCAATGTACTCCTTCCTGGTCTCCTCATCAAGATTCTCTTCAGAGAGCAGATTGGCAAAACCTACAATGGAATTCATCGGGGTCCTGATCTCGTGAGACATATTGGCCAGGAACGCAGATTTTAACAGGTCGCTCTCCTCTGCCTTCTCCTTCGCTGTAATCAGCTCTTTCTCAAATTGCGTTTTCTCGGTGATATCGCGGATAATCATCAACACATAATCATGTTCAAGCTCAGGATCCTTCAACAACACGCTTTTCGCGTTCATATGCAGGTAATGCCCGTCCCGGTGCTGCACCCTGTATTCGGTAGCAAGGAATCGCTCCCTGAATAACTGGGAGGCCTTCTTTTCCAACATCTGCTTGTCTTCAGGATGAATGCGTTCTCGGTCCGCCAGTTGCATGAATTCCTCGTTGGTAAACCCGAGTACCCCGGAGAAGGCATTGTTCAGCATCACCGGTGTTCCATCGGTTCTGAACATCCCGATGCGGTCATCCGCGGCCTGGATCAATGAACTGTAGATCTTTTCACTTTGCCGCAGCGCTGCCTCGGAAGCCCTTAATTCTTCCTGCACCTGGTGCGATTCCGTTTTGTCCGTAACAATAGTAATGAAGAGATTCTCCCCGGAATAGTTGTATGAATGGGCATGAACATCCAGGTATTTGATCTTCCCCTCCAAATCTCGAATCTCCATCTCCAATTCGAGGGTGCCCCGCTCCTGGAAAGTCTCATTAAGCTCAGGATTATACCCCATGTATTCTTCGCCCAACAGTTCGTACGGATCCCTTCCCTTCAGTTTTCCCCCGAATAAATTTTCAGCAGCTTCGTTTGCTTCAAGGATTTTTCCCTTATTACCATCGTCACTGAAAGCAAGAATCAGCACCGCTTCCCGGGTGTTCCGGAATATGAATTCAAATTTATTCCCCTCCTCTACCCTGGCCATCAAACCCTTGTAACGCCTGGAGATATCCATTAACACACCGCCAATGATCTCAGGCTTCCCCTGCTCAGATCTTTGAACAATGCCACCCCTGGCATAATACCAGGCCCACGACTCCCCCGATTTGAACCTGAGTTCTATTTCGAGCACATCTGATGCTCCTGCCAGGAAATCATCAAGACGCTGACGAATTGTACCGACATCTTCCGGGTGGATGTTTCGGTCAATGCCGGACAGCCCGGAATCAAACTCAGATTCATCATATCCCAAAAGGAACATCAGCTCGGGGCTCATGGTCAATCGTTGCTCATTCATATCCCATTGCCAGGAATGCATCTCCATGAGCCGCATACCGTCAGCCAATTCTTTCGGGGAACCTGCAACTTCTATGCTTGCTTTATCAGTTCGTACCTGTTTCATCAGCGTGCTTTCCTCAATAAAAATAAACATTTTCAACAAACAATGCACCTAAAGCATGCAACCTGTACCCGGAAACAACAAAACTATTCTGCCCCCGCGATTGTTAAACAGAGTAAAACAGAATCATGACTAAGATCCTTCAATACCTGGCTGACCTGGAGCAAAACAATAACAGGGACTGGTTCCATGCGAATAAGAAACGCTATGATGAGGCCCGCCAGGCATACCTTGCACTGGTGGACAAGGTCATTGCGCTGCTCCAGTTCGACGACCCGAGGCTTTCGGGACTCGAAGCAAAAGGTGCCATGTTCAGGATATTCCGTGATATCCGGTTCTCCAAAGACAAAACACCATACAAAACGCACTTCGGGGCCTATATGGCCAGGGGTGGAAGAAAAAGCAGGGAAGCAGGATATTATCTGCATGTCGGCAACAGTGAAATGTTCCTCGCTGCGGGCGTTCATAGTCCCCAGAAAGAGGACCTGCATGCGATCAGGCAGGAGATCCTTTACCAGCCGGAGTCATTCAAAACTATCCTGAATGCAACACTGGAAAAGGGATATTCCACCTATGAGAAGGACAAACTGGTGAAGGGTCCCATGGGATTCCCGAAAGATTCGCCCTACATCGAATACCTGAAATACAAACATTTTCTGCTCTCATATCCCCTTTCAGAACAGGAACTTGTTGCTGAAGATGCCGCACAGTTGATCGCCGGACGGTTCCGTGAGCTGATTCCTTTCACTGAATTTCTGAATACGGCACTGGAATTCAAAGGAAATGAGTAAGTTACGCTTTGTGTGACTTTTATTACAGTGAGAACGAACGGCACGATGTACTTTTGCAGTGTAAGTTTTAATAAAAAGAGCGACTAAATAAAAAACCACAAATCAAAACAGTAAAATTATGAGTTTAGAACATTTAACAGTTGATACATTCAAAGAGAAAGTATTTAACTACGAAGCCAGCAAAGACTGGAAATACGAAGGAGAAACACCTGCAATAATTGACTTTTACGCAGACTGGTGCGGACCATGCAAAATGGTAGCCCCTATTCTTGAAGAACTTGCAGAAGAATATGGTGACAAACTCACCATCTACAAGGTAAATACTGAGGACCAGAAGGAACTGAGCGCTATATTTGGCATTCAGAGCATCCCGTCATTGTTGTTTATCCCGAAAGACGGACAACCACAAATGGCTATGGGTGCACTGCCCAAAGAGACCTTCAAGCAAGCTATTTCAGAAGTACTGAGCGTAAATTAAAAGAAAGGACCCGGAAATGATGAGGAAATATATATTGGTAGTGGCAATGATCTCCGTAGCAATCACAGGCTGTGGAAATACAAGTGAGCCCGCAGATGATGCGGCGAAGAACACTTCGGTTGAAAAAGAGACCGTTGCCAGTGAGAACAATACAACTCCTGTGGCAGGGGAAGGAAAAACCATTCAGCTGACCAAAGCTGATTTCCTGGCCAGGGTAATGGACTATGAATCCAACCCACAGGAGTGGAACTATAAGGGCGACAAGCCTGCGATTATCGACTTCTATGCAGACTGGTGCGGACCTTGCAAAATCGCTGCACCGATCCTGGAAGAACTTGCATCCGAATACAAGGATGAGATCTATGTCTATAAAGTAGACACCGAAGTTGAACGCGAACTTTCTGCTGTTTTCGGTATTCAAAGCATTCCTGCTTTCCTGTTCATCCCTGAAGAGGGTAGACCAACCATGAGCAACGGAATTGCAAGAACCCCCGAAGATACGAAGAAGATGTTCGTCCAGATGATCGATGAACTTTTACTTGGCGAAGGAGATACAGAAGCACTGTAATCTTTCAATAAGTCGGTTTAGTTAGTTGGGAAACAGGCTGTTCGTTTTACACGGACAGCCTGATTTTTTTTGGTACTATCTTACTGTATGCCTACCTTCAGTGCTTAGTCCAGGGGGTTACGCCCCTGGTCATCAGCTCCAACCCCTCATTTTTTATTTCATTTCCCATGGAACTCCGTATCTTTACGCCAAAATAGCAGTATTGATGAAATATATCGGCGCACACGTAAGCGCAGCAGGCGGTGTGGAAAATGCACCCCTTAAAGCAGCCGCAATCGGCGCAACCGCATTCGGACTGTTCACCAGGAACCAACGGCAATGGACGCCCAAACCACTGGAGGAAAAAAACATCAGCGCATTTCGTGAGAACTGTCGGAAGAATGGCTATGGACCCGGGCAGATCCTGCCGCACGACAGCTACCTGATCAACCTGGGACACCCGGAAAAATTGGGCCTGGAAAAGTCCCGGTCCGCCTTTATTGACGAGATGCAACGATGCGAACAGCTGGGGATCGACCGGTTAAATTTTCATCCCGGAAGCCACCTCAATAAAACCACGGAAGAAGCATGCATGCAGGTCATTGCCGAAAGCATCAATATCGCGCTGGATGCAACCAGGGGCGTAACCGCGGTAATAGAAAATACGGCAGGACAGGGAAGCAACCTGGGCCACAGGTTTGAGCAGATCAAATACATCATTAACCTGGTCGAAGATAAAAACCGGGTGGGTGTATGCATTGACACTGCCCACGCATACTCGGCAGGGTATGACCTGAAAAGTAAGGTAGGTTTCGAAAAAGTTTTCGAAGAATTCGACCAAATCGTGGGTATGGAATACCTCAAGGGGATGCATCTGAATGATTCAAAAAAAGTACTCGGCAGCCGTGTGGACCGGCACGACAGCCTGGGGGAAGGGACGCTGGGGCTCGACCCTTTCCGGTTCATCATGAATGACCCCCGTTTTGAGAATATACCCCTGATCCTTGAAACACCCGACACGGAAAAGTGGAAGGAGGAGATCGCGATCCTGAAAAAGATGCAACCTGGAAAAGATGCAATCTGAAATGAATGTGACCCTGAACCAAATAAAACCCTGAACCAAATAAAACCCAAAAAGGACATTATGCTGTTGTAATTAGACAGATCTGTTGTACCTTTTAGACCATAAACCAACAAAGATGAGACACGAACGTTCACATGCCAAGATCATTGCTACCATTGGCCCCGCCACGGAAGACAAAGCGATTCTTGAGAAAATGTTCCACGAAGGGATCGATGTAGTGCGACTGAATTTTTCCCATGGTGATCACGATGAGCAACTGGCACGGATCAAAACGCTGCTGGAACTGAATGAAGAACTTAACTCAAATGTAGCATTGCTTGCCGACCTGCAAGGACCGAAACTTCGGGTGGGCGTCATGGAAAACGATATCGTCCTGCTGGAAGAGGGCCGGGAATTTGAGCTCACCACCGAAGAATGTACCGGAACGGATCGAAGGGCATATATCAGCTACGATTTGCTGCCGCAGGATGTAAAGAAAGGGGATATCATTTTGATCGATGACGGAAAACTGGAACTGAAAGTCACCGGCACAAATGGAAAGAACTCAGTGCGCACCGAAGTCATCGTCGGCGGACCATTGTCTTCTAAAAAAGGCGTGAACCTGCCCAGCACAAAGATCTCCAAACCCAGCCTGACTGAAAAAGATATTGAAGATGCACATTTTGCACTGGAGCACAACGTGGACTGGATCGCGCTCTCCTTCGTGCGGAAGGCAAAGGACATTAACGATCTGAAAGAGATTATTGCCAAATCGGGTAAAAATACCAGTGTGATCGCCAAAATAGAGAAGCCGGAAGCGCTTGAAGAACTTGACGAGATCATTGAAGCATCCGATGCGATCATGGTAGCACGGGGTGACCTGGGCGTAGAGGTGGATTTCCACAAAGTGCCGCTGATCCAGAAAAACATTGTCAACAAATGCATCTCCATGTCCAAACCAGTGATCATCGCCACCCAAATGATGGAAAGCATGATCACCAATGCCACTCCCACCAGGGCCGAGGCCAATGATGTGGCTAATGCCGTGCTGGATGGTGCCGATACAGTGATGCTCAGTGGCGAAACCTCCGTGGGAAAATACCCGGTTGAGACGATCAAAAACATGCAACTTGTCATCGATTCCACAGAGTCCAAGGGGTTCCACTTCTTCAGGAAACATCCCCCCAAGATCCACAATGAAACCTTCCTGCAGGATTCAGTATGCTACAATGCGGTTGTCCTGGCCGAACAATCGGAAGCTGCAGCGATCATCTGCCTCACCAACTCAGGCTATACAGCCTACAGGATCAGCTCGCACCGTCCGAGAGCCAACATCTTCACCTTCACGATGAATCATGATCTCCTGAGAAAGATGTCGCTGGTCTGGGGCGTAAGGGCTTACTATTTTGCAGATTGCAACAACATCAATGAATATATTGACTACACACTCAATTTCCTGCTCAGCCAGAACCTGATTAAGAAAAATGACCTGGTGGTGCACGTGGGAAGCATTCCCGTGATCGAAAAGGGCAAGACCAACATGATCAAATTAAGCAGGGTTACCTGAGGGGGCTGGTGAACAAAAACAACAACAATATGAACTTCTTGCGTGCCAACATCCTTGTACTGCTGACACTTATATTTCCATTTGTAGTTTCCGGGCAGATCCAACCCGATTACATGAATAACCGGTCACCGGAATGGCATGAGGTCATTGCGATGTATGCCCAACTGGACAGCATATATCCAACGGCCAGGTTGATCGAAACAGGTACCACCGATGTGGGAAAACCCCTCCACCTGTTCATCATCTCGCGCGACAAAATATTTGAACCGGAACAGATCCGCCAGGCGGGAAAACGTATCCTCTTCATCAACAACGGGATCCATCCCGGGGAATCCAATGGCATCGATGCAAGCCTTGCGTTTGCCGCCGAACTGCTCGCGGGGAAGCATCCTTCCGCACAGCTCCTTGAAAATACAGTGCTGCTGATCGTGCCGGTGTTCAACGTGGGTGGTGCCCTGAACAGGAGCCCATACCACCGCGCCAACCAGGATGGTCCCGTGGAACATGGTTTCCGGGGAAACGCCAGGAACCTGGACCTCAACAGGGACTTTGTGAAAATGGATACCCGCAATGCACGTTCCATAGCGAAAACAATCCATGCATGGGATCCGGATATTTTTGTCGACACGCACAGTACAAATGGTGCAGATTACCCCTATACCGTCACCCTTATTTCCAGCCACCACCAGAAACTTGAAGGTCCGCAGGGCAGATTCATGAAAATGGTGATGGAACCGGCACTGTTCAGGGCCATGAATGCATCACCATATAAAATGTGCCATTATGTGAATGTATTCAGGACCACACCGGACCGGGGATTTTCGGGTTTTATAGATTCACCCCGTTACCTGGCCGGATATGCCACTACCTTCCATATTCTCTCCTTCACCCTTGAAACGCATATGCTCAAACCCTATGTTGAGCGGGTCCGCTCTACCAAATATTTTCTGCACGAAATCCTGAAATTCACGCATGACCATGCAGATGAGATCGCCAGGAACAAGCAGCTTGCCATCCGGCAGAGCATGGATAAACAGGAACATGTACTGCAATGGGAGAACGATACCACGCGGCGGGAGATGATCCTTTTCGATGGATACCGGGCGAAAACAAAGCCAAGCGAAGTGACCGGACAGCAGCGCTTGTATTATGACCGTGAGGATCCGTGGACGGATTCCATTCCGTTTTATAATTATTTCCAACCTGCCGTCACCGTGGAAAAACCCGATTATTACATCATCCCGGGAGCCTGGCAGGAAGTGATCGAACGCCTGAAATGCAGCGGCATCAGCATGCAACAACTCCCGAATGACACCACCCTGCAGGTGGAAGCCTATTATATTGAAGATTTCATGACCACCCAGGAACCCTACAACGGGCATTACTGGCATTACAACACGAGTGTGCGGAAAGAATCTGAATCCATCCGGCTCTTTGCAGGCGATTATGTAATCCCCGTACGGCAACGCGGAGCAGACTTCATCGTGCAAACCCTGGAACCAGAAGGATACGATTCCTATTTCAGCTGGAACTTTTTCGATGCGGTCCTTTCCAGGAAAGAATACTTTTCGCCCTACCTGTTCGAGGAGACCGCCGCTGAACTGCTGAAAGAAGATGCAGTTCTCCGGCAGCGGTTCAATGAGAAAAGGAAAGCGGATCCTGACTTCGCGGAAAATGCATATGCACAATTGCGTTGGATCTATGAACATTCTCCCTGGTCAGAACCTACCTACCGCAGGTACCCGGTGTACAGGTATAATGGCAAGCTCAATGAATGATCCCCAACATCCGGCGCTCTGTGTTGCATCGTGTACCGCTCTTCCCGGGACAACACACACCGTGAAATTCTCACAGAAAAATCCGGATAAAATGTAAAAATCCAGGTTGAAAATAAATTTTTAACACGCAGTAAGTGTTACATAATGAGGCATTTTTGATTACATTTGCAACAGATCACTTGAACCTTATATACACTGTGAAAAAACCAGTACGCATATCCGGAATGATCCTGGCGGTGCTGTTCCTCGCCTCATGGAGCACGCTTCTGGCTACCTCTTCGATCGAAGAGTTCATCAGCAAAATGCCGGTGAAAAATGTCCAGGTCCTGGAAAAGGAATCATTTTACAGCCACATCTACGAGGTCATGTTCGAACAGCCCGTCGATCATAACGATCCGGAAAAAGGCAGTTTCTATCAACGTCTGTATATCTCACATACAGGTGTTGACATGCCGGTGGTGCTGGTCACGGAAGGATATTCCGCAGGGTATTATTACACCAGTGAACCGGCTGCCATGCTTCGCGCCAACCAGATCATCGCAGAACACAGGTTTTTCGGAAAAAGCGTGCCCGACAGT
>CAYOSB010000174.1:0-8339 GCA_964406495.1 uncultured Bacteroidaceae bacterium
AGTTTAAAAGAGGAATTTAAGGACTACGATGAGATTTATCAAATTACCATCGAACAGAACCTGGCTTACAGGACTGCTTAAGATATAACGGGGAGCGATCCCCGTTTTCTTTTACATAGTATACGATGGTTCTCCGAACTGGTCCGGAGATACTTCATCCAGCGTGCTTAATTTATTTACATACAAAAGTACCATCTCCACGCCGTTGACAAGCGCAGCAATTTCTTCAGGGAACTGTGCACCCCGGTATTCCTGGTAGGACCTGATCCGGTATTCCATGCTGTACCAAGCTCCGTTTTTCTTGTATTCATAACGTACCGCATCGACCAACCAGGTGGAAGGATTCACATAGTATTTAAGTCGCTCTTCACTTGCGGTCCATGCGATCACCTCCGCAGGCTGACCCTGGTATGCATCTCTTCCAAGGTATTTGAGCGTATACTTGCCGTCCTTATTATAGGCAAACGGACCATCAATGGATGTGGCCGCTGCAATGAACTCCATGTCCCGGGCATCTGTCTTTACCGCCTTCAGACCCTGCGTGGGTGTGAGCATCCATGCCGCGGTACCATCATAGGTCTGAATGGCTTTAAAACCAAACAGGGTCGTTTCAATACGCAGCAGGTCCGGACGTTTCTGGATTAGTTTATATGGCATTTTTGCTTCACTACCATTCATAATAAAGTAACCGCTGGTCTCAAGCACCGGGATCCTTTTTCTTGCCTCAATTCCCAATGCATCACTGCTCTTCTTTAACACCGTCTGAAGATCCTGGGCCTGCGTTCCTGCTGCGATAATAACAAGCAGCATCCATATAGATATTTTTCTCATGTGTATAAATTCTTTGTACATGTAATTAACTGCCAATACATTACATATAAATCAGTCTGAAGAAATATTATTCTTCAAGATTCATCTGTCAACGAATGATACGATCTTTCCGTGCGATCCGATTCTGCTTAATTAACGGTTAAAATTGAAGAATAGTCTCCCGCAATCGCACCAACCTGGTCAACAGACCCGCCAGTTGGTCCAGTGGAAGCATATTGGCCCCGTCAGAAAGTGCAGTCCCGGGATCAGGATGGGTCTCCATGAAGAGTCCGTCCACACCCACCGCAATGCCTGCACGGGCGATGGTTTCAATCATCTCCGGACGTCCGCCCGTAACGCCTCCCGACTGGTTAGGTTCCTGCAGGGAATGGGTTATATCCAGTACGACGGGAACATCCAGCAACTGCATTTCCGGGATGCCCCTGAAATCAACCACCAGGTCATGGTACCCGAAGGTTGTGCCACGCTCCGTGATCATCACCTTGTCGTTTCCGGCACCACGTATTTTTTCCACCGCAAACTTCATCGCCCCGGGTGAAAGGAATTGTCCTTTTTTTACGGATACGGTTTTCCCGGTAGCAGCGGCAGCGTGCAGTATATCGGTTTGCCTGCAAAGAAAAGCCGGGATCTGCAACACATCCACGTACGCAGCTGCCATATCTGCCTCTTCTGCACTGTGTATATCGGTTACCACAGGAACACCCAGTTCACTGTGTACTTCCGCGAGTATTTTTAAAGCATTTTCATCCCCGATACCTGAAAATGAATCTGCCCGCGAACGGTTGGCCTTCCGGTAGGAGGCCTTAAAAACAAAGGGGATGTGAAGCCGGGAGGTGATCTCCTGAATATGCGCGGCAGTCCTGATCACCAGTTCACGGTTTTCCACCACACACGGACCGGCCAATAGAAAAAACTGACCCTCTTCAGCGTGCTTGATCCCGGGGAGGATCGCACTGATGTCGAGATTCCTTTTTTTATTCATCATATTTTTTTTTGTCTTTCCAGTTGTTTTGCAAGTTTTTCCTGATCTCTTTCTCCCTGCTGTTATTGCCTGGAATATAGAATTGCTGGGATTTGATCTCGTCGGGGAGGAACTGGTCGGACACAAAATTTCCGTCATAATTGTGCGCATACTTGTAATTCTTACCATACCCGATCTCTTTCATCAGCTTGGTGGGTGCATTGCGTAAATGCAGAGGGACAGGCAGGTTCCCTGTCTCTTTTACATTTGCCAGTGCAGCATTGATGGCCGCATAGGCCGAATTGCTCTTAGGCGAGCTGGCCAGGTAGATGGCGGTCTCGGAAAGAATAATCCTGGCCTCAGGCATCCCGATCACGTGAATGGACTGGAAGCAGTTGTTGGCCATCAGCAAGGCATTGGGATTGGCCAGGCCAATGTCCTCCGCTGCCAGTATCACCAACCTGCGTGCAATGAATTTTATGTCTTCACCACCATCCAGCATTCGGGCAAGCCAATACACTGCAGCATCAGGATCCCCTCCCCGAATGGATTTGATAAATGCAGATATGATATCATAATGCAGTTCCCCGTTCTTATCATAAGTGGCAATATTCTCCTGGAGCCGCTCTTTTACCTTATCATTCGTGATCTCGATTCGTTCCACATCATCGGCCAGTTCCGACCGGATCACTAGTTCCAGTGTATTGTATAGTTTACGTGCATCTCCACCCGAGTATTGCAGCATGGCTTCGTACTCCAGTATGTGTACATCCAGCGCCTTCAGGTAACTGTCCTCCTTCAGCGCTTTTTCCAGCAAGCTGATTAACTGTTCCTTCTCCAGGCTGTTGAGAATATATACCTGGCACCGTGAGAGCAGCGGAGAGATGACCTCAAATGAGGGGTTTTCCGTGGTGGCTCCGATCAGTGTGATGATCCCGGCTTCCACGGCACCCAGCAGGCTGTCCTGTTGTGATTTACTGAAGCGGTGTATCTCGTCGATGAAAAGCACCGGGTTGGGGTGATTAAAGAATTGCTGCTTTCGGGCCTTTTCAATGGTCTCACGCACATCCTTGACTCCTGAATTGATGGCGCTGAGATTATAAAAGGGCCGTTGCAACTGGTGGGAGATGATCTTCGCCAGCGTGGTCTTGCCAACCCCCGGGGGTCCCCACAGGATGAACGAACTCATGGAACCGGTTTCGACCATCGTCCTGATCACTGCGCCCTTCCCGACAAGATGATCCTGACCGGAATATTCGTCCAGCGTTTTGGGACGCATACGGTCCGCCAGGGGCTGATTGGGTAACTGGATCTTTGGTTCCATGCAGACAAATTTAGTCGAATTCTGATGTATACTGAAATATAATAGCGCTTTCGTATGTGATAAATTGTGCTGTGCTGTCTATAATTTCTCTATTTTTGTAAAACAAAATTAATCCTGCAATGAAAAAAATAGGAAAGATCATCGGTATTATCCTTGTAACATTTGCTGTCACCAACGCCAATGCGCAATTGCCAACACTTGATTTTGTCTATGGCTATACCAATGATGCCAAATTACTGCTTAAGGAATATCTCCGTCCCTATGCCAATATCATGGGAGCGAACCTGAATGCCGGTTGGTACAACACCGCCAAACCGCATCAACTGGGTGGTTTTGATGTCACCGCGACATTCAGCATTGCCTATGCGCCACCGGCAGTGCTCAGCTATGATCTGAGCACATTGCAGGGACTCCGGGCGGAAATAAACGGTCCTACTACCATTGCCCCGACAGCAGCGGGTGACATGGATGTCCGGCCCGAACTGATCTACTCCGCCGAGGTAGCTAACCCGGTGAGTGGTGCCCCGGAAACCTATGAGCTGGCCAGGGTGACCCATCCTAACGGATCCGGTCTCGACTGGTTGCCGATGCCAATGGCCCAGGCATCGATCGGACTGATCAAGGGAACAGATTTGACCCTCAGGTATATGCCGGAATTGCGGTTGAGTGACTACGGCAGAATAGGTCTTTTTGGAATCGGGGGAAAACACTCCATTTCGCAATGGATTCCAGTGCTTAATAGACTTAATTTTATCAATATTGCTGTACAGGGAGGATATACGAAACTGAATACATCAGCACATCTCGACATGCAACCGATCGCGGAGGTACCAATGGCCAACCCGCCCGACTTCGATGACCAGTTTCTGAAGATGGATGTATCGGGCTGGACCGTGAACCTCATCGCATCACAGTCCATACCGATCATTACAGTGTATGAAGGGATCGGCTATGCCAGCTCGCTTGTTGACCTTGCGCTGACCGGCAATTATCCCATTAATACCATTGTCAGTGAGGAGGGTGAAGATTTTGGTAAAACAACTTATGTCGTCGAGGAAGATCCGATACCGGGACTGGAATTTGAAAATTTCAGGAACTTACGGTTGAATGCAGGGATCAGGATCAAGCTGGGCGTACTCACCATTCACTACGATTTCACACGCACGCTCTATTCCACGCATACTGCAGGAGTCGGAATCTCCTTCAGGTAAGTGCAGCAAGGCTTTCAGGCAGTTCCGTTCCATGTGCAGTATTCAACTGAACATGCAACTGGATTTTTCCTGGTCGACAGGTTGACGAAAGAATCGAAATGTGCTTTAGAATCCGGACAGATCCATCAGCACAGTCGGCAACAGCAGGATCCACCCGGTGAGTATCAGGATGATCATGAACGGAATAATCCACTTAACCCATTTGTCATAGGGAATCCTTGCAATACCAAGTACGCCAATCAACACGGGTGAGGTAGGGGTGATCATGTTGGTAAATCCGTCTCCGAACTGGAAGGCCATCACAGTGGCCTGCCTGGATACACCGATCAGGTCGGAAAATTGTGACATCATCGGCATCGTCAGCGCCGCCTTGGCCGATCCGCTCGGGATCACGATATTGATCCCGGTCTGGATGATGTACATCATTGTAACTGAGGCCACTTTACCGAATTCCTGCATGGACTGTGCCATATAATAGAGCAGGGAATCAATCACCTTACCATCCTCCAGGATCACCAGGATCCCGCCTGCAAGCCCTACCACAAACGCGGCAGTAAGAATGTCTTTCATCCCCGCGGTAAAGTGCTTCACGATCTCATTCGCGCTGCTGTTCATGGCGATCCCGGAAACAATCCCGAGCACAAGGAAGAGGGTGGCAATCTCCTTCACATACCAGCTAAATCCCATTACGCCGACGACCAGGAAGACAATCGTGAACATCAGCAGATTGAGTATATAAAAATGCAACGATTTCCTGAGTGAAAAGAAACCTGTTACAACGAAAATCAGCGTGATTAACGGCAGGAAATAACCCATATATTCACCGTTGCCAATTTTCAGGGTAATGGATGGGTTAAGTGCAGAGAAAACGATCATTACTGCCGACAATGCAATATAAGTGATCCATGCTGAAAGTGGGCTATGGTATTTCATTTCCCGCAGATCCACACCCTCTTTCTTCCGCCAGTAGGCATCCTCTTTAAACACAGGCGATTTTTCTGGTGATTTCCTGATTTTCGCAGCATACCTGAGCACCCAGCCGATCCCGATGATATTGATAATAACCCAGCAAAACAACCTGTACTCTATACCTGAAAACAAGGGCAGACTCGACAATCCCTGCGCAATACCTATGGTAAATGGATTCAGCAGTGCGCCGGCAAATCCCAGTCCGGCTGCAAGGAAGCACATACTCACCCCCAGGATGGAATCATATCCCATTGAAATGGCCAGTGGGATAAAGATCACTGTAAATGCGATGGTCTCCTCGCTCATCCCGAAAGTGGCTCCAAATATGCTGAATACCAACATAATAAGGGTAATGACAATATTATCCACCCCCAGGAACCTGAAAAACTTTAGTCGTTCCAGTTTACGTACCTGCACCAGGAATGTCTGGATCCCCACATCGATGGCCTTGCTCTCATTCATGATCCAGAATGCGCCGCCAATGATGATTATGAATACAATAATATCTGCCTTGTCGACAAATCCATCGAATATGGATGAAAATACCTGCCAGGTCTGTGGCTGGTTTTCAACATACTGAAATGAATTTTCTATGATCACCTCACGGGGTTGTCCATTAACAACAACAGATTCCCGCTCAAACTCACCACCGGGAACAATCCAGGTGAGAATGGCAGCAGCAACAATAAAACCGAATACAATAACAAAAGTATGGGGTACCGTTTTTCCTTTCAACATGGGTATTTTTTTTTTGAATTGTAAATATAGAAAAATCAATATGTATTCCTTTCAAATACGCAGGACTGGTGCAGATATCAATCCGACAAGTCATTGTTTTCCGGACTGAATCATTTTATTTAAACAAAATTTTTATTTTTACATCCGAAAGCCATTGCAGCTCACTATGCGGATTGCCCTCTATATGAACATCATGCTGCTTCTAGCTGTCCACGCCAGCGGTCAACAGGAGGAAAGAAGAGCAGCTATTTCCAACCAACTTGCCGTTACGAAGGAAGATTCTGCCAGGATACGACTGCTCTCCGAACTCGCCCTGGAATATAAGATCAGGGATACGCTTCAAGCCATGAAAATCCTTCGTGAAGCAGAGGAATTGGCCATAAGTACATCAGATAACAGGGGACTGGGGCTCTGTTGTGAATCGCGTGGGAAGATCCGGTATTATCATGGTTACTACGAGAAAGCGATCAGGGATTTTGAACGTTCAAAAACCTATTATACCAGTGCGGATTTGCCCGGAAAATTTGCCGGGGTGATGGTCGACCAGGGAAATGCCCACCTGTTCCTGTCCCAATACGATATTGCGCTGTCCAAATACGATTCCGCCCGCCAGGTCTTCGAGGAAATAGACCATGTTTCCGGGTTGGTCCGTTGCCTGAACAATATGGGGATCATCTATAAAAATTATGGCAAATACCGTGAGGCACTTGACTGTTATCAAAAAGTAATCGATCTGAGCCTGCAGAACTTAGATTCTCTTTCGCTTACCGATACCTACATCAATATTGGAGTAGTCTATGTCAGGCAGGGCGATTATAGCAATGCGCTGGAAAACTTCAATAAGTCGTTGTATTTTGCCCGCCAGACGAACAACAAAAAGCAGGAGTCCATTTCGTTGTTGAATAAAGGTGTAATTTATTATAAACTCCAGGAATATGAAGCATCGCTGGACCATTATAGGCGGGCATTGGAGGTCAGTAGTCAGATGGGAGATAAGGTGGAGATATCCAGGTGTCTGACCAATATCGGGACAAATTACATTTCTTTGGGGCAATATGACCTGGCGGAATCCTATATAAATAAGGCACTCACCATCAAAAAAGAACTTGGGGATCAACGTTCCATCGCCAATAACTATAATTTTCTCGCCGAGGTCGCCTATCACCGGGGGAATTTCAAGGAAGCCATTGCACTCGATATGCAGGCAATCAAATTGAAACATGAAGTGAATGATCCGGATGGATTGGCACGATGTTTCAATACACTTGGCAGAACTTACCTGGCAGACGGACAGTTCGAACAGGCATTCAGTTATGCTGATTCATCCCTCCATTACGGAGTGTCCATTGGTGCACTTGAGCACATCACTGATGCTTATTTTCTGCAAAAAGAGGTGATGGAACAACGGAAAAATTACAAGGAGGCCTATGAACGCTACGATCTTTACAAAATGTACAGCGACAGCCTGATGGATGAGCGCAAGGCCCGTGCCATCAAAGAAATTCAATTCCGGTACGAGTCACGGGTGCTTGAAGAAGAAAATGAGCGGCTCAGTGTACAGGCAGAACTCGATGCTTTTCTTATTGAACGAAGCAGGAAGATTATGTTGACACTGGTCCCGGCGATCGTCCTCTTCGCCTTCGCAATAATACTTCTGCTTACCATCCAGAGAAGACAGAAACAATACAACACGGAACTCACCAGGCAGAACCAGGTTATCACACGTCAGAACCTGAAGCTGGACGACTATAATCGCACCAAGGATAAGATTTTATCCGTAATCACACATGATATCAGGGGAACCCTTGGCAATCAATTTACCGCACTCTCTGTCCTTGCCAAAGGTCAGTTCAAGGATGAGGACGAGCGTACAATTGTCTTCTCCCGGCTAGCCCAGTCTGCAGCGTTGTCAATAGGTATGCTTGAAAACCTGGCATTGTGGACCCGCCTGCGGGAAGGCAGCCTTGAGTATGTCCCCGAAAAGATCGACCTGTCGGAACTGATGAATGAGGTAACGGACCAGGCAGACAAATTGGTCTGCAACAAAGAAATCATCCTGCGCAAGGACAGCCCTGGCGACATGACCTGCCAGGCAGATCGCCGGATGATCAGGAATATACTTGCGAACCTCGTCAGCAATGCAATAAAATATTCACACAGGGGTGGAGAGGTGCATATTTCTGTAATGAAAATTGAACACCGGATGCATGTATGCGTCAGGGACCATGGAATCGGCATGACAGAGGGTGAGTTGGTGCAGCTTTCGGATGGAGGCCTGCTCAAGGGCAGAAGGGGTACAGAGAAT
>CAYOSB010000175.1:0-8303 GCA_964406495.1 uncultured Bacteroidaceae bacterium
CGCTCAGTATTACCGGCAAATTGTTCCGACCATTGATCTATCTGCTCACAAAATCAACTTCCCTGGTCAATAAAAGACTTGCACGCAAGCGGCAGAATATATCAATGGACGATCTTTCAGAAGCATTGGATATCGCCACGGGCGTGATCTCTGATGAGAAAAAGATGCTGGAAGGGATTGTCAAATTCAGCAACCTGGAGGCTTCAGAGATCATGAAACCGCGTATGGATGTGATTAATGTGGAGCTCAAAACCTCTATGGAAGAACTGATCCAGGTGGTGATGGAGTCGGGCTATTCGAGAATCCCGGTATATGAAGAATCGACGGATAATATCAAGGGAATCCTCTACGTGAAAGACCTGCTGCCGCATATCCGGAAGACAAGGTTCAAGTGGCAGACACTGATCAGGCCCCCGTTTTTCGTTCCTGAAACCAAAAAGATCAATGACCTGCTGCAGGAATTTCAGCAGACCAAGATCCACCTGGCCATCGTGGTGGATGAGTATGGCGGGATGAAGGGGATCGTTACCATGGAGGATATTCTCGAGGAGGTGGTAGGTGAGATCACGGATGAGTCTGATGAGGCAGAAGAACTCTTCAGGAAGCTGGATGACAACACTTACCTTTTCGATGGGAAGACGCTGCTGAACGATTTTTTCAAGGTGACAGGCCTGGATGCTGAGCGGTTTGAAGATGTAAGGGGAGAGGCAGAAACACTGGCGGGACTAATCCTCGAGCTGAAAGGTGATTTTCCGAGGATGAATGACTCAATGAATTGTAAACATATCCGTTTTACTATTACAGATATGGACAAGCGCAGGATCAAACAGATCAGGGTGCGCATAAATGATGAGGAATAAGATGAAGCGTAAAGTGCTGTGGATTATACTGATCGTCTTCACCTCTTGTGGAAGGAGTTACACGCCCAAGCCGGTGGGTTACCTGAAGGTGCATTATCCGGAAAAGGAATACGTCGCTTTTGAACAGGCCGGACCTTACGTATTTGAATACCCGGTTTACGCAGAGGTGGAGAAGAGCAGGTCCGGGAGATCAGAACCCTGGTGGTACGACATCCGGTTCCCGGAATATGACGCGACGATCCACCTGAGTTATAAGGACCCGGAAGGGGACCCTGGAAAGCTGATCGAAGATACCAGGACGCTGGTGTACAAACATGCATCTCAGTCGGACGGAATCACCGAGATCCCATTTGTGGATACCGGGCATGATAAATACGGAATCCTGTATGAGCTGGACGGGAATGTGGCATCCGCAGTTCAGTTCTTCCTGACAGACAGCACCGACCATTTCCTGAGGGGATCACTATATTTCAGTACCACGCCCAACCGCGATTCGCTGAATCCGGTCATCAATTTCGTTCAGGAAGATATTGAACACATGATCGAGTCGGTGCGGTGGAAAAATAATGATTAAATTTGCGCACGTTTTTTTAGAAAAACAGTTTCTGTGGGAATTTTTTTAAAGACAGAAATACAACCTGATTGCCTGCTGGGAGTTTGGGAAATCACCGAGGACTATGACACGCTTCGTTCGATGGTGGTACTTGACAGGGAAGAACGGTCCAGGCTCGCGAGTTTTCGCAGTTTGAGCAGGAAGCTGGAATGGCTGAGTGTACGTGCATTGATCAAAAGCATGAAGGGGCGGCAGGTGAAGATCACATACAATGAAGAGAATAAGCCTTTTTTATCAGGCGGCGGAAACATCAGTATCTCCCATTCGAGGAACCTGACCGCCATTCTTGTGAGTCCGGACAAACGTGTTGGGATCGACCTGGAATATATGTCAGGGAAGATCAGCAAACTGGGACATAAGTTTATGAATGAGCGGGAGAAACTGACCCGGGACGCTTCGAATAAGAAATTTCATTTGTATCTTCACTGGTGTGCGAAGGAAGCGTTATTCAAGATATGTGACAAACAGGATGTGAACTTCAGGGAGGGCATCACGATCCTTCCTTTTGAGCCGGAGGACAATGGCTTTATCCGGGGGCATGTGGTGAATAGTGCCGGGGAGGAACTGTTCGACCTGGAGTATCTGCATCATGAAAATTATGCCCTGGTATGGAGCTGTAAGAAATGAGCAGGTTTTACGAATCATTATCGCAACAGAAAGGATTCGCGGTCCTCGTGGATCCCGACAAGCAGGATGAGCATCAGCTCGGCCTGCTGCTAAAATCCTTTGCCGAAAGTGCCCCCGATGTCATCCTTGTAGGAGGCAGCCTGGTATTTCAGCCGGTCGATACTACCGTTAAATTTCTAAAAAAACATACGAACATCCCGGTCTATCTTTTTCCCGGCGATGCCACGCAGCTCTCGGAACATGCCGACGGGATTTTCTTTCTCTCATTGATATCAGGCAGGAATCCTGAGTTCCTGATCGGGAACCATGTTGTGGCGGCCCCCCACCTGCGCAGATCGGGGATCGATGTGATCCCTGCAGGCTATATGCTCATCGAGAACGGGCACTCCACCTCGGTGGAATATGTCAGCAATACACGGCCCATTCCATTCGGAAAAACTGACCTGGCCGTGGCCACTGCGATGGCCGGTGAGATGCTGGGCATGCGCATGATTTACCTGGAAGCCGGCAGTGGTGCAGCCAAAACAGTCGGCATCGATATGATCGCCGCCATCCGGAAGTCGGTCGGACTACCCCTGGTGGTGGGGGGCGGCATACGCACCATTCAGGATGCGGAAAATGTATATAACGCTGGCGCAGACCTGATCGTTATCGGCACCCAGATCGAAACGTATCCCGGGCAGATCAGTGATTTTGCTGCGTTGCGGGACCGGTTGAACGGACTTTAACTACGTATTAAATTCGTCGGGGTATCCCGGACAGCTCAGTGATTTTGCTGCGTTGTGGGACCGGTTGAACGGACTTTAACTACGAATTACATGCTTCGATGTATCCCGGACAGCTCAGTGATTTTGCTGCGTTGTGGGACCACCGGTTGAACGGACTTTAATTACGCATTAAATGCTTCGAGGTATCCCTTGCAGCTCCCTGGTTAAGCAGTGTTGCCAGTCCTGGATGAAACAATCTCACCTGATCATTCCGGTGATCACTTTTCCGCTTGCATTTTCAGGCACTGAGATCTCCAGGAAATAGGCAATGGTAGGCACGATATCCAGCGGTGACACCTGTTCGGGTAGAGTGACCCGGTTCACTTTCCAGCCATAAAATATCAGCGGTACATGTGCATCGAAATGAAAATCAGAGAGGCTTTCCCGGTATTCGCTCCCTTTTTCGACCCAGCCGGGAGTGAGATAGATGATCACATCACCACTCCGTTTCTGGTTGTAGCTGTTCTGTATGCGGTTGAAAATTCCTTCCGTAAAATTATTCCGTTGCAGGATGTAGGCCGGCAATGCATTGGAAACACCGGAAAACTGGATCATGAAATTGGCCACGCGGTCCTGCACCTCTTCCAGTGAGAGCCTCGAATCCTCAATCAGCTTGCGGTTCAGGTAAATCTGGTTGGCATAATAAAGACTCACCCAGTTGCCCTGTCCGTACACTGCGTTGAGGTAGGATCTCAACAGGGATATGTTGCTGTGGTAATTGAAATAGCCTGAAGGAATGCGGTGTTCAGCCAGGATGCGCGGATCGTCTGCAAGCGCATTGTCGGCAGTGAGATAGATCAATGTATTTTCCAGTCCCACCTGTTCGTCCAGGAAAGTAAGCAGGTGCGCGATGTCCTGGTCGAGCCGGAGATAAAGGTCTTCAACTTCAACAGACCAGGTAGTGAAATGCCCGGCCAGGTACTGCCCGGCATTGACACTGATATTGATCCAGTCCGTTGCATTTCGCTGTCCCAGTTCCTCATTGACGATAGCGCTGATGGCAAAATCCTTGGTATAGGTATTTCCAAACGGGGCGAAGAGCAGTGCAGAATAATCTCCTTCGCGGAACCCATCCCGGGTGATCTTACGGAGGTCGTAGGGGAAGGTGTTCTGTCCGTTGAATCCCTCTTCGTAACTATTATTGTCAAGCATGCTGGAGGAGTATTCACTGATGGGCAGCAGCGTTGTCCATTCTTTTTCCCGGTAAATATCCTTGTAATTTTTTTCATTGAATACTTCCACCCACTCCGGCAGCGAATCCATATAGTAGGTACTGGTTGTCCAGGTGCCATGTTCCGGGTTATACCAATAGGCTGCATTTGCGGTGTGGCCCGATTGCAATACCGCAGCTTTCGGGTCCATAGATACTCCGATCACTTTTGACTTGAATTGGGAGACGATCCGCAATTCATCTGAGAGGGTCCTGGACATCATCAGGGCGGGGGAGGTGTGCCCGTTCTCGTCCGAGCCCAGGATGGCGCGTACAGAGGGATCATCAACACAGTAGCGTATCTCTTCATCGATGCGCTCATACCAGTAATCTGCCACGATCCCATGCGCATCCGGTCGTGCACCGGTACCGATGGTGGCGTGGCCCACTGCCGATTCTGTGATCAGCTGGTCGTAGCGTGCATTTTTACAATGCGTTCCCATGCCTGCCATGCGCCGGAACCCGTCTTCGCCGAATTTGTCCCAATAGGTGGAAAGATAATCATAACGCATACCAGATACGGTGATCCCGACAACGAGCCTGGGTTTTCCCGAGGGAATACGCTGTGCGTGGATTTGAAAAACGGTTGTTATTGTGATCAGGGTGGTTAAAATCGTCTTCATCCTCATGTGCCCATTCTTTTTAAAATACTGGTCTGCATCGCATGCCGACCCATTGCCAAAACGCGTACAAATGAAATTTAGTATTCTCCATTGGTGGTGACCAGCGGCAAAGTAATAAAATTTAATTATACCCGCTTTTGACTGCCTCTCAATATTTATTCGTGCCTTCCCTATTCAAAATAAATATAATTAGTTTTTAATACTCACTGTAGATCACTCCCTCTTGCTGAAGACCACTGTTCCGGGATGGTTGTCGCCGGACCTGCGCAGTACATATATTCCGGGTGTCAGCGCGGATACATCCACGGTGAAGCTAGACCTTCCGGCATGGGGTGCGGCGTTGACCAGGGTCCTCCCGGAAAGATCGGTTACGGTGATCCTTGTATTCATTGTAAAAGCTGCTTTGGTTCTGAGCCGGAGCTCGTCCCGGGCAGGATTCGGAAAGACATGCATGTTTGCGGCATGGTCATGGGTGCCCGTATTGGTATTGTCGCTGATGAGCTGCACGGAGACAGGTGTCTGTTGATAGTCGAATACCTCAACTCCAAAAACAGTATCCGGAAAGTATCCTTCTGAACTGATCAGCAGGTCATACGCACCCTCCTTTAAATACCTGTAAAAATTACCGGTTCGCGTTTCACTTTCTACAAGGGAGCTGTCATTGTCGTAGTTCAGGACCCGGATAACGGAATGCAGGGGATTGCCGGAGTCGTCTGTTACATTCCCATGAATCCCATACCTGGACTGGGTGACCAGGTTGATCAGCGACCATTTGTTGTAGTTCCAGTAATCCTCCAGGTATTCTGACCCGAGGCGTTTACTGTTGTATAGTTCAAGGGTAACCTCACGTCCCCGGAGATAATAAGTTACATAGTCCTGGCGTCCTCCCAGGATCTTATACCAATCAAAACCATTCGTAATCCCGGTGATGCCGATGCTGTCATCTGCAAACAGCATGTATGAGCTATTCACAGACCTTGCTGTTTCGGCATATTCCCGTGAAATCAGGATGAACCATTCATGGTCCGGATGCCACGAGTTCTTATGGTCCCAGGGATAGTTAACCACTTCGGCACCGGAATGGAGGTTGGCAGAAAGGTTGGGCCTTATTTGCTTCATAAATGCCATCATTTCCCGAGTCTCGGGCTGTCTGCCTGCAGGATCATCCGCCTCGCCGGTCAACGGATCAGGGAAATCGCGGTTGAGATTAACCCCATTGACGTTGTTGCGTATGGATGCCTGGACGGTGCTGTTGTTGTCGGGATAATAGGCCCCGTCGGGATTGGAAATGGGGTTGATCCAGAGTTCCACATCATTGATGATGCGGTCCACTTCCACATCCATCCCATAGTTCGACAACAGGAAATTCACCAGTCGCAGGCAGAGGACATAACCCACAAGTTCGTTACCATGCATCGTTGAGGTATACAGGAATGCGGGTTCATCTTCTTCCTCCTCTACGTTGTCTGAGATTTTCAGCGCAAGCAGCAGCCGGCCCTCCACGCTGGTGCCGAAGGTATCGATCATGCAGATGGAAGGATAAGTGTCGGCAAAAAAATGCATCATGCTGTCGTATTGCTCGTAGGTGGGGTATTTTTGGAATGTCAGCGCCTCGGCCAGGTTGACGGCCATATCGGAATTGTCCAGTGCCGGGACAACCCGAAGGACTTTCAGACCGGGGATTTGCGTCTTGTATTCCGCAAGTGCTGACTGTTCGATGACCAGGTCGAGGCTGTCCCCCCTGATGTTCTCGCGGTAGACCTGCAGGTCTGTGCCTGGCATCCTTGCCTGGAGAGATGGTTCCTCTTTCATCCCATGGTCGGTCGAGCTTGCTTTGCGGGCCTGGTTGGAGGAATCTGCGCTCCGGGGCCGGGGAGCGGGGTTGACTGTTTGGGCGTGGTCAGTGGCTGCTGTATATGGGTTCAGGCTCGATTGTTCTGCGTTTAAACTGTGGAAGGGAATCCTGATCCTGACCTGCGGGGGATCACCGGTTGTGGCACCCTCTTCCTGTCCCTGCACGAACTGGGCAGTTGCCAGCATGCCGCAAACGCAGAATATGGTCGCGATCTTTTTCAATCCATCTGTTTTTTCCAGGCATAACCGCTGAACGCTTCTGACCATGGTATTCCTACTCAAGTCTTTTCCACCAGCCATAACCGTTGAGCGCTTCTGACCATGGTATTCCTACCCAGGTCATTTCCACCAGCCATAACCGCTGAGCGTTTTTCCTTGCATATATTTGGTGCGGGGTGTTTTGTATTTTACGAGCCTTCGGTTTCTATTTGTACATGTATCATGTTCAGTTTTACTTCCGTTCAGCCCACTGTTTTCAATCTACACATTGAACCTGATGTGCAGGATGTCTCCATCGCCCACCACGTAATTCTTTCCTTCAACGGCCAGTTTTCCTGCCACTTTGCAGGCCTGTTCGCTGCCCAGCGCGACGAAATCATTGTATTTCATCACTTCGGCCCGGATAAACCCGCGTTCCAGGTCACTGTGAATCGCACCGGCAGCCTGTGGGGCCGTCATACCTCTTTTGATGGTCCAGGCCCGGATCTCCTTTGGTCCCACAGTGAAGAACGACATCAGGTTCAGCATGGAATAGGCCGACCGTACCAGTTTGTTAACGCCGGGTTCAGTGAGACCGGCATCTGAGAGGAATTCCTCCCGATCCTCCGGGTCCAGCTCCGCGATCTCCTCCTCGAGCTTAGCTGCCAGCACCAGGACCTCCGGACTGGTGTTTGTTTTTGCCGGATCACCTGAAGTTCGACCATCCACTGCTGCGGCTCCTCCTGCTTCTCCTGTTCCTCCCGCTTCAGACTGCAGGTACTCCTTCACCGCATCCACATACTTATTGCCTGTGGTTGCACTGGCATCGTCTACATTGCAGACGTATAATACCGGCTTGACCGTCAGCAGGAACATGTCTTCGATGTATTTCTGGTCGGGTGCACTGACAGGTGCCGTGGAGGCATTCTGGAAGTTCTCCAGGTGGTCTTTATAAACCTTAAGCACTTCGATCCCTTTTTTCGCATCCTTGTCACCGACTTTTGCAAGTTTCTCAAGGCGTGTGATCTTCTTTTCGACCGATTCAAGGTCCTTCACCTGCAGCTCCAGGTTGATTGTTTCAATATCGCGCACCGGATCCACCGATCCTTCAATATGCGGCAGGTTTTCGTCGTCGAAGCAGCGTAAGACATGGATCAGGGCATCGGTATTACGAATATCAGAAAGGAACTGGTTGCCCACCCCTTCGCCTTTGTTGGCCCCCTTGGCCAGACCGGGAATATCTACGATCTCAACGGTTGCGGGGATGATCTTATCTGTTTCCTGAAAGTTCTCGAGGTTGTAGAGGCGCGGGTCCGGAACATCCACGATCCCGATATTTGATTTATTGGAAGTAAATGCAAAACTGGTGGTCTCCACCTTGGTATTCGACATGCAGTTAAAAAGCGTGGATTTACCCACGTTGGCGATGCCTATGATTCCACATTTAAGAGACATATTGTATGCTGGTTTTTGATTTTTATCCGGGCAGTAAAGGTAGGTTTTTATATCTTTAATTTATAAAGCAAATTTTGCATTTTTTTCGGTTGACCT
>CAYOSB010000176.1:0-8229 GCA_964406495.1 uncultured Bacteroidaceae bacterium
GGTGGTAGGACATAAAAAGCTTTCTTATGATATCTGGGGCGACACGGTCAACACCGCCTCCAGGATGGAATCCTCAGGTGAAGGTGGCAAGGTAAATATATCCGGTATCACCTACTCCCTGGTAAAGGAATTTTTCATCTGTGAATACAGGGGGAAACTACCGGTAAAATACAAAGGCAATATTGATATGTATTTTGTAACCGGTCTGCGTCCTGAATTATCTGTCGACCTTAAAGGTATCCCCAACAGGAGGTTCTTCGTTAAATTGCAGATGCTGAAAATCAAAGATCTTGAGGAAAGAGTACTGGAGCTGATCGCCTCCAACACGACAATGATCCTGCACTTCCATAAAAATGAGACGATCCAGAAGGTCTGCAACCAGGCTGAATTACTGGGACGCTCCGAAAATGTATCGGACGATGAATTGCTCCTGTTGCAAACTACCGCTGTAATGATGTTCTCCGGCCTTTCCGAAACCTACGACCATTTCGAAAACACATCAGTGGAGATCAGCAGGAAGATCCTCCCCGATTACGGATATGATGAAAAACAGATCGACCGGATCTCTAACCTTATCCTGGCAAGCAAAGAACCATATGTTCCGCAAAATATCCTGGAATCGATCCTTATCGATGCAAAGATGGAATACCTTGGAAGAAGCGATTACCTTACGCAGGTAAAACTGTTGTACCTGGAAAAGAAAAATGTATATACGGATCTTTCAAAGGAAAATTTCATAAAACAACAGGCCGAACTGATCAATAATTACAACTACTTTACCCTTGCAGCACAACGATTACGTGAGGTCACCCCGGAAAATCAACTGAAGAATCTCCGGGACTGGAAATAAGATCTAAAACATCACTGTAAAACATCTTTTCCTGATTGTAGAACCGTTCCTGAATTACTACATTTGAGTGCTCAAATAAAACTTTACACCTATGAGTATTGACTGGAAACACCTGGGCTTCGGGATCAGTGAGACAGATTATAACGTGCGCTGCTATTACAGGAATGGTAAATGGGGTGAACTGGAGATATCATCCTCCTCCCAAATCTCCATGCACATGGGAGCCACCTGCCTGCACTACGGACAGGAATCATTTGAAGGATTAAAAGCATACAGGGGCAAAGACGAAAGGATCCGGTTGTTCAGGTATGATGAAAATGCAAAAAGAATGCGCACCTCTGCACAGGGCATCATGCTGGCGGAAGTGCCCCAGTCCCTTTTCCAGGAGGCTGTTGAAAAGGTCGTAATGCTCAATGAAAGGTTTGTGCCTCCCCATGGAACAGGGGCATCATTGTATATCAGGCCCTTGCTGATCGGCACAGGCCCCCAGGTAGGTGTTAGACCTGCCGATGAATTCCTCTTCATGGTGTTTGTGATGCCGGTTGGACCCTATTTCAAAGAAGGATTCAAGCCTGTCGATATCATGATTACCCGGGATCATGACAGGGCAGCTCCGCTGGGGACAGGACATCTTAAAGTTGGTGGGAATTATGCCGCCAGCATGACCTCGGTTGCAGAGGCACACGATGCAGGATTTGCAACAGCTCTATACCTGGATGCACGTGAGAAGAAGTATATTGATGAAGCCGGACCTGCCAACTTTTTTGCCATCAAAGACAATACATATATTACGCCTGATTCGCATTCCATCCTGCCCTCTATTACCAATAAGAGCCTGCAACAAATAGCATCAGACATGGGCATGAAAATTGAAAAAAGACCCATTGAAGTCAGCGAGCTGAACAGCTTCGAAGAGACAGGAGCCTGCGGAACGGCTGCGGTGATCACTCCCATCAAAAAGATCGTAGATGTGGATCAGGACCAAACCTATACCTATGGAGACGGTATCCACCCAGGGGCAATTACAACAAAACTGTATGAGACTTTAGTTGGAATACAGTACGGAGATCTGGAAGATCCCTATGGATGGATCACCCTGCTTGACTGAAAAATTGCATTGATCTGAAAGCGCCGGAATTTCCGGCGTTTTTTTTATCTTTGGGCAAATCTGATCATGTTGCCATGGCAAAAAATGAAAAAAGAATCAGCAGGCGAAGGCTCAGGAGTTCTCACTTAACTTCAGTGATCAGCATCTCCCTCGTCCTGTTCCTGATCGGTTTTCTTGGATTGCTGATCATCAATGGGCGAAATATTAACAAAACGGTCCGCGAGAGTATTGGTTTTAATGTAATACTGAAAGAAAACGTCAAAGATGCAGATATTCTGCAGTTACAGAAAATACTGGATGCCAAAGCATACACCCTGTCCACCGAATATATTACCAAGGAAGAAGCTGCCCTGGAGACCGAACAACTGGTTGGTGGCGAATTTGTAGAATTCCTCGGATTCAATCCACTCCCACCCTCCATCAGGCTAAGATTACAGGCTTCCTATACCCGACCCGATTCTGTGGTTTTTATCGAACAGGAGATCCTCAATTACGACCAGGTGAATGAAGTGGTGTATAAAAAAACCCTGCTGTATGCCATCAATGAAAATATCAGAAAAATCAGTATTGTCATTCTTGGTTTCAGTGGACTGCTCACCCTTGTTGCTATCACGCTGATCAATAACACCATCAGGTTGTCCATCTATTCCAAACGGTTTATAATAAACACGATGCAGCTGGTTGGTGCAAACAGGGGATTCATTCGTAAACCATTTATGATAAGAAGCCTGGTCAATGCAGTGGCAGGGGCAATCATTGCCATGTCCCTCATCACCGGGATCGTTTACCTCGCGGCTGAAGAGCTTGAAAGCATCATCTCTTTCACCGATATCAACGCAATGTTACTGCTTGGAGCATCTATCCTTATAATTAGCATTGTAATTAACTGGATTTCTACTTTCTTTGCAGTAAATAAATATCTGAATATAAAAACAGATAAACTTTATTATTAAGCAGTCAATCATGGCCAGGAAAAATAAAGAGAAGGAAAATTTTGCACTCGGATCCGAAAATTATAAGTTACTGATCATCGGTTTCGTAATCATTGTCATTGGTTTCTTATTGATGCTGGGTGGCAAAACAGACGACCCGACTGTATTCAAACCGGAAGAGATTTTTAGTTTTCGTCGTATTACGTTGGCCCCGCTCGTGGTCCTCGCTGGTTTCGTTTTCGAAATCTGGGCGATTATGAAGAAACCCAAATCCGATTCACAAGAAGAAAAATAAGCCCGAATCCCTGGCATGAGTATTATTGAAGCAATCATCCTTGGTATTATACAGGGACTTACAGAGTTTTTGCCGGTAAGCAGCAGTGGACACCTGGAAATCGGTAAAGTAATTCTTGGCGTAAACATAGAAGAAGACCTTGGTTTCACAGTAATGGTGCATTTTGCCACCGTACTCAGTACAATTACTGTATTCTTCTCTGAGATCAGGCAACTGATGGCAGGCCTGTTCAAATTCAGATGGAATGAGGAAACAAAATACATTTCCAAACTGCTCTTTTCTGCGATACCGGTACTCTTTGTAGGTATCCTGTTTGAAGATGAAGTTGAAATACTGTTCGGTAAAAGTGATACCACCCTGATTTTTGTAGGTATTGCACTTTTAACCACCGCCGGATTGCTTGCCCTTACAGGCCTGATCAAGTCCGGAAAGCAAAAAAAGGTACCCTTCTCCGATGCCTTCATTATGGGGGTTGCTCAGGCCATGGCCGTCATACCCGGACTTTCAAGATCCGGGGCCACTATTGCCACTGGTCTGCTCCTCAAGAATAACCGGGAACAAGTTGCTAAATTCTCTTTCCTGATGGTGCTTGTCCCCATCATCGGGGCGTCACTGCTTAAATTGCTGGACTGGTCCGGATCAGGCACTTCAGATACCGGAGCGCTGCCCCTGGTTGGTGGATTCATTGCTGCTTATCTCAGTGGATTTCTTGCATGTAAATGGATGATTAATATCGTCAAAAGAGGCAAACTGATATGGTTTGCCATCTATTGTGCTGTAATCGGAGTCATCTCAATCGTCTTTTCTATATAATGCATGACTGAAAAAGCTGCACAGGATTTTCTAAAAGGTCAGATCATTCTGATCGACAAAGAGTTGGGGTGGACCTCCTTCGATGTCGTGAACAAGCTCCGCATCGAATTACGAAATGCACTGGGAATTAAAAAGATTAAGGTGGGACATGCCGGGACCCTGGATCCCCTGGCCACAGGCCTGGTGATTCTTTGCGCTGGTAAGGCCACTAAACAGATCGAATCTTTCATGGGACTCGAAAAGGAATATATTGCCGAGATCATCATCGGAGCCACTACTCCTTCTTACGACCTGGAAACAGAAATCGAACACACATTTCCTTTTGACCATATCAACCTGGAGCAGCTCAAATCTGTCCTGGAAGATTTCAGGGGTCTGATCGAACAAACACCTCCCAATTACTCTGCCAAACAGGTGGACGGTAAAAGAGCTTACAACATGGCCAGGCAGGGTGAGTCCTTCCAACTGAAAAAAAACACCGTAACCATCCATGAACTGGAACTGATTGAATTCTCTCCTCCAAAAATCAGCTTGCGCGTGCATTGCAGCAAAGGAACCTATATACGTTCACTGGCAAATGACATCGGTGAAAAACTCGGTACAGGAGCCTATTTATCTGCATTGCGCAGAACGAAAATTGGTGATTATCACGTAAATGATGCGGAAAAAATATCCGACTTTGTAAAAAAATTAAAACCTTTGTAACCTTTTTGTGTTTGTTACGTATAAGGGAGCTCGTCGACCAGCCAAATCAACCAATCATAACGAGCTCACAATAAAAGTGTGTATATAAAATGAAATTATCACAGTACAAGTTTAACCTGCCACCGGATCTGATTGCAAAATACCCTGAAGCGAATCGTGATGAATCGAGACTCATGGTATTGCACCGTGATTCGGGTAAAATAGAGCACAAACAATTCAAAGACATCATCAACTATTTTGATGATCAGGACATTATGGTGTTTAATGATACCAAAGTATTCCCTGCCAGGTTATATGGTAATAAAGAAAAGACCGGTGCGGAGATTGAAGTCTTCCTGCTTCGGGAACTCAACCGCGAACAGCGTCTGTGGGATGTGCTCGTGGACCCGGCAAGAAAAATCCGGATTGGAAATAAATTATATTTTGGTGAAGATGATGTGCTGGTAGCTGAAGTAATTGACAATACCACTTCCAGGGGGCGGACCCTTCGTTTCCTGTATGATGGTGATTACGACGATTTCAAGAAAACGCTCTTCGACCTCGGAGAAACACCTTTGCCCAAGTTCATCGACCGACCCGTGGAACCAGAAGACAAGGAGCGGTTTCAAACCATTTTTGCCAGGAACGAAGGTGCTGTTGCCGCACCCACTGCCGGTATGCATTTTAGCAGGGAACTACTGAAGCGACTGGAGATCAAGGGAATTGATTTTGCATATGTGACCTTGCATGTGGGGTTGGGTAATTTCAGAACAGTGGATGTTGAAGACCTCACAAAGCACAAAATGGATTCTGAACGGATCATTATCGGCAATGATGCTGTAAAAAGTGTGAATAAAGCCAAAGAACGGCGCAGCAATGTGTGTGCGGTAGGAACCACAGTATTGCGGACACTCGAAAGCTCAGTCTCCACTACAGGACATCTGAAGCCTTTCGATGGCTGGACCAATAAATTTATTTTTCCGCCCTATGAATTCAGTGTGCCCAACAGTATGATCTCAAATTTTCACCTGCCCTATTCCACGCTTTTAATGATGGTTTCTGCTTTCGCAGGATACGACCAGCTGATGGATTCTTACAAAGTGGCAATCAAGGAAAAGTATCGATTTGGCACCTACGGCGATGCCATGCTGATCCTCTAAAAGCACTGGCCCATGCCCCTGATCAATTCTATTATATCCTGGCTGAATGTCAAACGACTCCACCAGATTGAACTGTTTAAAAAATATCCGGATAACGTTCAGCGTGAAGTATTCAGACAGTTGATTACACAGGCCGCAAACACAGAGTGGGGCAAGAAATACCATTACGAAGAACTCCAGGCCATCAAACAATTTCAAGCGAGGGTGCCGCTTCAAACCTATGAGGATATTGTTCCTTTCATTGACCGGCAAAGAGGTGGGGAAGAGAATATTCTGTGGCCCACAGAGATCAGGTGGTATGCAAAATCTTCGGGAACAACCTCAGAAAAAAGTAAGTTCATTCCGGTGAGTAAGGAAGCCCTGGAAGAATGTCATTTCCGCGGTGGGAAAGATGTGATGGCCCTCTATACAAAACAAAATCCCGATTCACTCGTGATGCGGGGCAAAGCCCTGACATTGGGCGGGAGCCACCAGATCAACAATTATAGCAACCAGTCCTATTACGGCGACCTTTCGGCCATTCTGATTGAAAATCTGCCGTTCTGGGCCAATTTCATCAGGACCCCCTCTGCAGAGATCGCACTTATTCCTGACTTCGAAAAAAAGCTGGAGAAAATATCAAAAATCGCCATCAAGGAGAATGTGACCAATATTGCAGGGGTGCCGTCATGGAACCTGGTGCTTCTTAAGCATATATTGAATGTGACGGGCAATGATAACCTGCTGGATATATGGCCGAACCTGGAATTATTCACACACGGGGGCGTCAGCTTTGCCCCCTATAAGGAACAATTCAAGAAGCTGATCCCTTCACCAAAAATGAATTACCTGGAAACATATAATGCTTCGGAAGGCTTTTTTGGCATTCAGGATGACCTCAATGACAGCGCCATGCTGCTGATGCTCGATTACGGGGTATTCTATGAATTCATTCCAATGAGCAAATTCAATTCACCCAATCCACCGGCCTATACCATTGAAGAAGTGGAAACAGGTGTCAATTACGCTTTGGTGATCAGCACCAATGGTGGTTTATGGCGGTATATTATTGGTGACACGATTATTTTTACTTCCCTCACCCCGCACAAATTCAAGATTACCGGCAGGACGAAATACTTCATTAACGCTTTTGGCGAAGAGGTGATCCTGGAAAATGCTGAAAATGCGCTCATGACAGCCTGCGAGCATACCGGTGCACAGATCAGCGAGTATACTGCCGGACCCATCTATATGACTGATAATAGCAAGGGTTCACATGAATGGATGATTGAATTTGAAAAGCAACCTGAGGACCTGGAGCGGTTTACAGATGTGCTGGACAAAGCACTCTGCTCCATCAATTCTGATTATGAAGCGAAACGTTATAAAAATACGACCCTGGTAAAACCCACCGTAACCGCAGTACCGGATGGCACGTTTTATCAGTGGTTTCAGGTCAAGGGAAAGGTGGGTGGACAGAATAAATTACCGCGCCTTGCGAATGACAGGAAATACCTTGACGAGGTGAAGCAGCTCATTTCATAAAAAGTTCTTATTTTAGTATTCTGTTCTCAAAAAATCAATTATGCATATAGCTGTTGCTGGAAATATTGGATCCGGAAAAACCACCCTGACCGGAATGCTTGCGAAACATTATGGCTGGGAAGCGCACTATGAAGATGTGGATGATAACCCATACCTCAATGACTTTTATGAAGATATGCAGC
Organism: uncultured Bacteroidaceae bacterium; assembly: GCA_964406495.1. Taxonomy (GTDB): domain Bacteria; phylum Bacteroidota; class Bacteroidia; order Bacteroidales; genus M55B112. Next base: position 7,549 of record CAYOSB010000176.1, read on the forward strand.
GCTGGTCCTTCAATCTGCAAATCTACTTTTTGAACAGCAGGTTCAGCCAGATTGTGAAGATCCGACAGGGTGAGAAAACAATTATCCAGGACAGAACCATCTATGAGGATGCATATATCTTTGCCCCGAACCTGCATAGCATGGGACTGATGACCACCCGGGATTTTGAAAATTATTTCGCCCTGTTCAATCTCATGAGCAGTCTCATTGAGCCCCCGGATCTTCTGATCTACCTCAGGGCTTCCATTCCGACGCTGGTCAACCAGATCCAGAACAGAGGTCGTAAATACGAAGACAATATCCGGCTCGACTACCTGAAGCATCTCAACGAGCGATACGAAGCGTGGATTGAGACCTACAGCCTTGGGAAAGTGCTGATCATCGATGCAGATAACTATAACTTCCCGGCCAAACCGGAGGACCTAAGTGTTGTAATTGATAAAATAAACGCAAATCTCCACGGACTGTTCTGATCGTTGCACCCAACAGGCCCCACAGGCTTGTACTGAAATAGAAAATCCGGTCAGGAGTCCATCCCCCAACCGGATTTTTATACTTATGGTCTATTTTGCGAATATCCCCGATCAAATTTGAAAATGTCCCTATTCGGCAGCTTCCTCTGAAGCACCAGCATCCTCAGCATCTTCAGGGCTGAAAACAAGATCTACTACATTCGCACCA
>CAYOSB010000177.1:0-8221 GCA_964406495.1 uncultured Bacteroidaceae bacterium
TTATAATATAAATATTCTGCGAGGCAACTGGTCACCTTGAGAAAAAACGAAGATTATAACAGATTGAAAAATTAGTACTATAACTAAAATTTATACTTGTGAAACCAAGATTGAAACAGTGGGTATTTTTTCTGTTTTTTGCAATAATTGCACCTTTTGCAGTTGGTCAAAATCCGGATGTGGAAATTGTGAAACGCGTTGCAGATTATGTGATTGAAAATGCGAGCTTCTCTTTTATTGACCAATCTGATGGAACTGTGTATAAATCTTCTGAAGGATTGCCGGTAAAAAAGGATATTAAAATCGAAAGTCAATATAACTATTGGCAATATCCCAACGGGGTCATTCATCTGGCTATGATGGAATTGTATAAGTTTACGGGAGATTCGAAATACCGGGATTTTCCAATTTCAAATTACGATTTCTTCTTTAAGAATATTCCTTTTTTGCAAAAGATGTATGAAGAAGGGTATCATGGCTGGGACTTTTACCTGTTTTTCAGGAGATTCAAACTAGATGATTGTGGCGCACTTGCAGCCGGTCTGATAGATGTTTATCAATACGATTCCAGGTCCGAATACCTTGAATATATAGAGATGACTGAGCATATGGCAATGGTGGAGAGATACCGTCTTGAGGATGAAACCTGGGCCAAAAAGAATCCATACGAGTCAACGATTTGGTTGGATGATCTTTTTATGGGCGTACCATTTCTTGCAAAACTTGGTAAAATGACAGGAGAATGGAAATATTTTGATTTTGCAGTGAAGCAGGTAGTGCAATTTGACAACTACTTGTATGAGCCCGGGAATGGATTGTATTATCACAATTATTATACAGATCTCAATCGGCCCGGGTTGGCGCATTGGGGAAGAGCCAACGGGTGGGGACTGTTGGCAAAGGTCCTCTTATTAGAGTACCTGCCAGAGAATCACCCAGACAGGCAAATTATCCTGGATCTTTATGATAAACAGGTATTGGGACTTTCGCGCCATCAAAGTCAAACCGGACTCTGGCATCAATTACTGGATAAAAATGACTCTTACCTGGAAACATCATGCAGTGCAATGTTTACATATGCTATTGCCAAAGGAGTTAACGAGGGATGGCTCGATTACAGGTATTATCGAGTTGCACTTGAAGGATGGAAAGGGCTCCAGACAAAGATAGATGAGCAGGGAGCGATCCTGGATGTCTGTGAGCAGACGCCAACAAGCGATGACCTTGTTTTCTATTATAATAAGCCTGCTCCATTCAATGAATTTCACGGTACAGGTGCAATAATTTTCGCTGGTATAGAAATGGCTAAGCTAAAAGAACAAAGAAGATTATTACGAAACAAGAATAAAACAAATTGACAATGAGAAGGGTGATTGTATTTTTTTCAATGATTTCAATTGGGATATCTGCCTTTTCACAGGGTAAAGCAATAGTGAAATATGCCAGGTATGAACACAATGGAATTATAAGGTATGGATTGATTGAAAACAACATGATTATACCGATTACGGGCGATGTGTTTAGTGAATATGAGCCAACAGATAATATGATTCCAATTCAGGAGGTACAACTTCTGGCACCATCGTCTCCAACAAAAGTCATTGCAATGGCATTTAATTATCTGAGCCATACAGTAAATACACCGGTCCCCAAAAAACCAATTGCCTTTGCTAAACTGCCTACCTGTATCATTGGACCTGGAGAAGCTGTTGTAAGGCCATCTGATTCGAAAAACCTGCATTATGAAGGTGAATTGGTAGTTATATTTAAAAAAAGAACCAAAAATATTGGTGTTGAAGAGGTTGGAGATCATATCCTGGGCGTAACAATTGGTAATGATGTGTCTGAAAGAGACTGGCAAAAGGAGGAGCCTCGTTGGCTGAGAGCCAAGGCTTCTGATACTTTTGGCCCCATGGGACCATGGGTTGTAAGCGGATTGGATTACAATGACCTTTTACTTGAAACCAGGCTAAATGGAGAAATTGTACAATCCCAAAGAACCAGTGATATGTTTTTTAACGTAGAGGAGAGCGTCAGCTATTTTAGTAAATATATCACTTTTGAACCCGGTGATGCACTGTTTCTTGGCACTCCTGGTATAACGAAGCCCATGGAACCGGGAGACACAGTCGAAATATCGATCGAAGGAATTGGAATATTGAGAAATACCGTAATTAGCGAGTAATAAATTAAAATGTCAATCCGTAATTTCCTATTAATGCGTTTTATCAGATATGCCATACTGGCAGGTGTCATAACGATTATTTTCGGATGCACAAAAGCCGACAGAATAAATATTTATATGATAGGCGATTCCACTATGGCTCCAAAATCAGAGGAACAACGTCCAAAAACCGGTTGGGGAGAAGTGCTCTCTGATTATTTCTCTGATGATGTCCGAATTCTGAACTACGCGAAGAATGGAAGAAGCACAAAAAGCTTTATAGATGAAGGGAGATGGCAGTTGGTGCTTGATTCATTAAAAAAGGGAGATTATTTAATTGTTCAATTTGGCCATAATGACCAGAAAAGTGGTAACCCGATGTTGTATGCTTCACCGGAAGATTATGCGACCAATCTTAAAATGTTTATTGATGAAGCATCCCGAAAAGGAGCTATTCCAATTTTAATGTCTCCTATTGTCAGGAGACGATTCGACGCAGAGGTATCTTTTTTTGACACCCATGGCAAGTATCCTTCCAAATCCAGGGAAATTGCAACCAAGTGTAATGTATTATTTGTAGATATGCATCTAAAAAGCCTTGAAATGGTTGTTCAAAGTGGTCCGGAGATTTCAAAGAATTTTTTCTTATGGCTTCAACCAGGTGAATCGGTAAATTATCCGGAAGGTTTGGAAGACAATACCCACTTTAGCCCTTTGGGAGCAAAAAAAATGGCAGGGCTGGCGGTTGAAGGGATAGCTGGTTTGGATACTAAACTGAATAAATATTTAAAAACTGAAAAGAAATGAGGATTAAAATCCGTGCAATGATAGGATTACTGGTCACCTCTAAACCTATAAAGGGTCAAGTAATCTCCGACAGTATCATAATGCCTTCAAGTAAGAATTGTAATCATTTGTGGAACAGTCCAAATTTTTCCTCAAAACCGGAACCAGTCATAAAGCTCAGGAAGTTACCCACAAGTTTACTTACTAGGACGGATGCCTTGTTTTTAGCAAGGTTTTAAATTGTACAGAAAACTCAGATATTGTACATTAATGCTTAATTATTTTTTAACACAGCGAATGTAACATTCATTAATTGAGGCGGTTGGGGTTCGCATATGATTTTTGAACAGAAATAGATTATTCACAACATTCCAATTCCAGTTTCTCAATAATTTTGGTAATGTCAGTTTTTTAGAATTATAAAACACAACATCGCATGAGAAAAGCAGTACCAGTCGTATTGATACGGCATTCGATGTTAGATGCAGAAGCAGTGATTTCAAATAACTAGCTTAAATATTAACTAAAAATGAATTATGATGAAAAAACTATTACTTTGCTTTCTTAGTTTGTTTGCATTGGTGTCGGTGCTGGAAGCCCAGGATACCACAGTCATTATTACGGAAGGACGTTTTGATGGCTCGGGCAATGCCTATGTTGAATTCACCAACGTGGGTGATAGTGATGAACAGATGGGAAATTACCTGTGGGCAGTATGTCACCCGGGTAATTCCTCTCCTGACCCCATGCAGAAGCTCGGAAATGCCGCGTATTTTTTCAGGTTTCCCGATACACTGTTGGGCCCAGGTGAATCGTATGTTGTATCTAACGTGAGGGAAACTCCAAGTGAATGGGGTGCAGATTTATGGGAACAAACCAGCAAAATTGCTGATTTCCTTGTTTATGAGTATGAGGCACAAGCCGGGGAAATTGACAGTTCTTCGGTTTATGACCGTGCCCTTGCATGGTACGGAGGATTGCCCCCGGGATTCTTGTATTATGGAACACCCGGTGACGGCGATTCTGTCGTGGTCGACATGATCAATGCTTCTTTTGAGGGCAGTTTTAATATACTTCCTGATATTGCAGGTGTACAACAGGCAACCACCGATCACGTGGTGATACGCAAAACCGGGATTACCAGGGGAATCAGGTCAATTGCCGATTGGGATGTTTCACGGGGTGTTGATGCTGATGACTCTGACTGGATTGTTATACCGCATAACGGCAGGATTACCTTATTTACTACCGTGGACCACCATGGTGATGCTAATTTTTCCATTTCCGGAAAAAGCGGAAGTGGTGTGAACCTGGATTTGGGAAACGGAACCATAGAGGTGCCCTATCATGTGAGAAAAGGCGATTCTATTATTCATGAAGTAGAAATCGGAGAAGGAATGGCCTGGCAGTATTTTGAAAATCCGAGCAGTACGGATTCGGCATTCAGCAGCGTAAGGACTGGTGATACACTCAGGTTATTTACCGTTGGTGATTCGCGGGAAACAATGGATCTTAAGATCATCAGAAAAGACCCGGCAAATACTGATGCAATCGTGGTTCCCAAGCGGTATAGGGTATTTCCGGAGGAACCAGGAGCAGGGGCATTCTGGGCAGCACCTCCTTATTATGTGACCGAAGATTGGGAGCAGGACACCATTGGTGATGTTCCTTTTGCAGAAAGAGTGGACTCCGTGCTGGCTTACCTGGTTATACCGGAAGCAGCCACCTGGGAAATTGAATGGGTGGACGGACAGGAAAGGGTTGACCTGAAAGACGGTGACAAATTGGTGGTAACTGCAGCTGATGGTCAGACCAAAAAAGATTATTACATCGCAGTAGATGAATATGAGCCCAGCGAGAATGCCCGTCTATCAGCCATTACCTGGCCCGATATGGTTTCTAAACTGGGATATGAGATGTTCTATTTTAAAGGCGATACCATACCTAATTTTAGCTCCTCAGCCACTTCCTATCATGTGACTTTACCATTAGGAACAGAGGAGGTACCTGTGCTTATGGCTATACCGGAAAATCCCAATGCCAGGATAGTTACGAAACCTGCTATATCCCTGAGGGGTGACCATGAAGACCGGACTACTGTTTTTGAAACAACGGCAGAAGATGATTCTACTGTCATAAATTACGAGGTTACATTTACCGTACAAAGAAAGGAAGTGCAGCCCTTTATTGCCGATCCGTTTATCTCACAATTCACGGCAAGGTACTATCACCGTTCCAATTATTTTGAATTCTTTAATCCTGGTACCGAATTAATTAGTATGGATAATTACATGTTTGTCAGGGGTGCAGGCGGTGAAGGTCCTATTGACGCCTATACCAACAGGTTATCAGGAGAAGATGCTTATTTGAACAGGCTGTGGCATTATGTACCCGGATACCGGTACCCTGATGAAGCTACCTTCAATGCCGATCCCATGAAACTTATACCTGATCCCACGGTGGATGTGATACTTGAGCCTGGAGATACATGGGTTGCCGGAACACACGGAACTACTGGTAATTTGCCTGACCCGAGGGGAAGGGGACACCTGGAATCTGACCCCTTACGTATACACTTTACCCGTAGCATTGAAAACCAATGGGGAGAAACCTTTGAATGGGATAACGTGTGGAGCTGGCCAACGAGATGGCATCACAAATTATATTTATTCAAGGTGGTTAACGATTCTGTGCTGGATGGAGACAAAGCCATCGGTGATCCGAATGATGTAGTATTAATTGACTCATGGTGGGATGCCGATCAAAGCGGTCCCGCCTGGGATGTTGCCGGAAGAGGTGATGATGTTGCCGTTGAGCATGGTTGGGGATTCTGGAGAAAACCTGAAATTTACAAAGGTAATGTAGATGGAACATCATTCGGTACCCATCCTGACACCAGCGAATGGAGAACTCAATACTGGAGAGATAATGGTGGAGCATATTATGACAATATGGGTTCGATAATTGTGGGATTAGGAAACCATAGCATAGAGCCTGTAACAGCTTATATTTCAATTGTCAACTCCAACACCCTTAGGGTTTCCGACGGTTACAAGGGTAAAGATGAAAGCATTAGCGGAGATTTAACTGGGATGACTGTTGAAAGCCTCTTTGGCCACCTTATCAAGTTTGACGAGGGACAAAGTCTTGAAGTGATGGGCAAAGCGGCCAGTGATGCTGTGGCAGTAGATGATACCCTGATTGTTACTTCAGCTGATGGAGAAAATGTTACCAAATATGCACTGAAAAACCAGGCGTTAAGCAGTGACGCGGTGCTGACAACCAACAGCGATAAGATTGAGATCAGCGTGAATGGTGATCAGGGTAGTGTCAGTAATGTGCAATTCGGCATGAAACTGATACACCTGTTGGATAGCCTGATCGTGCCGCAGGGTGCCAATCTTTACGTGATGGACGAAATGGGTAACCTGGTGCCAATGAAGAAATTGTCATTGTATGATACAAGCTATGTTGATACCAGGGTTTCCGAGGAGATATCATTGAAAGTTGTTGCAGAAGATTTCGCTACCCAGGTCATCTATGCAATAGAAACAGATACGGATGCAAGTGATGCGTACATTACTTCAAGCCTGTATAATGTGAACCAGGAAAGGATGACTGTATCCGATATGCCGCCCGCACAAACCGTCCCAACCTTCATGAGCAACATACAAGCGGTTAAAGGCGCAACTGTGAATATCAAAGATAAGGCAGGCTTTGTACGTGAAGTCGGATACATTCATTTAGATGATGTAGTGGAAGTCATATCCGAAGATCAATCTGTTACCAACATTTATAACTTTATCTTTCCGGGCAGTATAAATGAAGCCCCGATTGTCAGCGTCATTTGGGCCGATACAACCGTTACCGTAGGTGAAACTATTGATCTGAAAGCAGATATTAGTGATGACGGACTGCCAGAGGATTCTGATCTTACAGTTACCTGGACGGTTGTTAAAGGTGACGCCCAGGGAATGGATATCGTTGACCAGGGTGCGGACTGGGCAAGCGTTGTATTTTCCGTTGCAGGTGAGGTTGAAGTGGAAGTTATGGTTTCTGACGGTGAATTTGAAGCCACGGATATATTTAGTATTACTGTTGAAGAAGAAACAGATATCGAATCCTTCAATGCTCCGTCCTTTAACATTTATCCAAACCCGGCCACGGATAATTTAATCCTCGAGTTGAATAACATGAATATCAGTGATGTTAAGATCAAGGTATTCAATGTTGTTGGAACACAAATTTTTGAGATTACTGAGGTGAATGAAAGTATGAATATCAACCTCAGTGAAGTTGAAGAAGGTCTGTATTTCATAAATGTTGAAGGTCAGGGTTACAGTCTGGTCAGGAAATTCACCATTGTGAAATAAAACACTTCAAATCTCTGAAGATCAAGTAATAATTAAAAACCCGCGGACAGTCCGCGGGTTTTTACCTTGTCAAATTATACAGAGATAAAAATAGGTTCATGTAACATGTACTTATTTGAAATCAATAAGATACAGATGCAGATGTAGATATAGATTTGTTTTTATGCTCTATTATATAAGGATATTTAAAATCTGAAAATAAGTAAATGATAACCGCTGTAATAAGCATAATGTTTGTGTTCTTTTTTACCGGTCTTTTTGGACAACAGCCGGTTAAGCTTGCCGAACCCAGAACAGGGATAGAAAAAGAAAGTCCTGTTGTTCCTGATATATACCAGGGTCAGAAAACTATGAAAGATTTTAGTGAAAAGGGATTGCTTGCTTACAGGGATGAGGCAAAGGATAAGCTCCTTCTTTCTGAAGTGCCGCAGGGCTCGGGAGTTATTGATAAGAAGCGTAACAGACGACTGGGATACACAGAATTAACTTTTGAAAACGGAGCCACTGTGGTTTTAAAACCCAATGACTATACGAAATCTCAAATTTTATTCCTGGCAGTCAGTCCCGGCGGACATTCCGTTTATCCCCTTGATAAATTCATGTCAGCCTATGTTGCTTCCGATATCATCAACCAAAGTGGTGCCGGTGTTTTTAATCAGGCAGAACTGGATAAAAAAATTGCTGGAAAAGCTGTTCAACTGCAAACAAACATCTCTGCTTTGTATGAAAGCTTAAAAGGTTCATGTACTCCTGGCAATTTCGAAACCCTTTTAAAACTGAATTATCTGTATTTTACACATCACAAGATTGATAGCAATGCTTATAATAAATATATTTCCGAATTGAAGAGCCGTACGGAATATGTCTGGTCAGATCCCCGGTATGTGTTTTATGATAC
>CAYOSB010000178.1:0-4134 GCA_964406495.1 uncultured Bacteroidaceae bacterium
TGGCAAAAGCCAGCTGCCGGTTTCGGCTGATCCAGGCTATAAAACGAAGCACCGGGAGTGGTGTCTCAGATACTTTGTCAATGTCCGGATAGCATTCACTACAATATTTTTCAATGATCTCTTTCATTTTATAGCGCTCAGAACCAAACACATAATAAGTATTGTTGTAGGTACTTTCATCGCTGTAAGCCCGTGCCACCATATTCCCCAGGTCGTCTGCCGCGACCCAGTGATAGGGGTGCGGTTGCTTTCCGGGAACCATTGCTTTGCCGTTCCGCACCATGCGTTCCATTGATTCAAAAAACCATGTGGGACGAAAAACCAGGTAGGGGATGCCGCTTCGCATCACAATCTGCTCGGCCAGGAACTTCCTGTCGGTGAATTTGAACCATCGGTTTTCCTCACAGACCGTTGCACCGGATACCATGCTGATCAGTCTGATATTATTTGATTTGGCGGCTTCGATGATCCGGGCCGTAGCCTGGTCCTCTTCCTCAACAGAGATCGAGATATGAATGGCATCACAACCATCAATGGCGTTTTCAAGATCTTCCGGTTGAAAAAGGTCACCGTTTACGATCTCATAATCATTGATAAACATCCCGGGATGCACATTTCTTGAGAACAACCGGAGCTGATGTCCTGCTTCTTCGAGCTTCCGGATGACCGGTCCTGCCAGCAATCCACTGGCACCTATTACTAATACTTTCATGACTGAATAAATTTTGTGGGTTACATGACAAAATTATGCCAGGAATGTGTGGGGGTTGTTTGACAAAAGTCAAAAAACTAAATTTTCTTCCGAATCCTGCTGAGTGTCGCAATATCAATGCCCAGGTAGGAGGCGACATGTTTGAGTGCCACGCGGCGCAGGATCTCCGGATGCTTCTCCATAAACATTTGGTAGCGTTCAGCGGCAGTCAGGGTCTGTAACTGAATGGAACGTTTCATTTGTTGATTGAATTTCTGATGATCCACGGTGCTGATGATCTTTTTCCAGGCCGGGATCTTTTCCGCCAGTTCATTCATATCATTGTAGGTAGCGATCAGCACCTCGCATTCTTCCATCGCTACAATATATTCCTCCGAAGGTACCTGCAGGTTAAAGCTCTTCATGGAAATCACTACATTGCCCTCCCGGAAAAAATGGGTGGTGATATCGTCGGCATGATCATTATAGAAAAAAGAACGCATCAGTCCTGATTGGATCAGTGCGATCCGGTCGGCCACTTTTCCCTTTTCCAGAAAAAAGGTTTTCGCCGGCAGCTTCTCTGCATGGAACCTGGAAATGGTTTCCTGCCAATCTGCTTCGGAAAAATTGAAATGCTTTATTAGGCTCTCCCTGAATTCCATATGATGACCAAGATACTATAATTATAACAAAAATGTCATCAGCAACGCATGTCTGGTTGATCATCAGTTTGGTAGCGCTGATTGTAAAAAAATTCTTTTAGGATTGAAGGCTTAAGTCCATAGACAACCAGTAAAAATACTTGTTTCCTGTCGGTTACAAAGGTGTTTATTGTTCTTCATTATCAGGGATCCAAATAAAAATCTCTTAATTCACCGGCAGCAGTTTCACGATGAAGCCCGGGGTTTCCATAGCAACATAGATAAATCCGTCCGGGCTGACCTCTACGTTCCTGACACGGCCGATTCCCTCCAGCAATTTCTCCTGGTCTACCACTTCATGTCCGTCCAGCTCCACCCGCTCCACGTACTTGAAGCGCAGGGAGCCGATCAGTATATTGTTCTTCCAGCCCGGGTAGCGGTCACTGTCCACAAAGGTCATGCCACAGGGTGCAATAGAGGGATCCCAATATATTACCGGTTGTTCCATCCCCTCTTTGTGGGTGATGTCTGTGAATTTTGTACCATTGTAATTGATCCCGTAGGAGATCACCGGCCAGCCATAATTTTTTCCCTTTTCGATCAGGTTCAGTTCGTCACCACCCCTGGGACCGTGTTCTGATTCCCAGATTTCCCCGGTTTCAGGATGCATCGTTGTACCCTGGGGGTTCCGGTGTCCGTAAGAATAGATGGAAGGCATGGCGCCGGGTGTATCCACGAAAGGATTGTCCTCCGGGATGGAACCATCGTCATGAAGGCGGTGTATTTTCCCGGCATGGTTTTCCAGCGTTTGTGGATTTTCATCCCTGTTGCCACGATCTCCCACGCCAAACCATAAATATCCTTCCTTGTCAAATTGCAACTTACAGCCCCAGTGTTGCCCTTTCCTCGAGTCGGGTATTCCATCGAAAATTACTTCCTGGTCGACCAGCATGTTCCCGGATAATTTGGCTCGCATTACTGCTGTGCACCCAATACGGGGATCATCATCCGAGGGCTGTGAATAAGAGAAATACAACCACCCGTTCTCTTCATAATCCGGGTGCAACCTGAGGTCGAGCAATCCACCCTGTCCCCTGGCAAGGATCGGCGGCAACCCGGTGATCACCGATTTTTCACCATTCGAAAACCGATACAGGATACCGGCCCGCTCGGCAATAAGCATATCGCCGTCAGGCAAAAATTCCATCCCCCATGGAATATCCAGTCCGGTCACTACTGTATCGATTACGAAATTTTGCTTTTTTGTTTTTACAACGCTTTCTGCTGTGAGTGCTGCACCCCCGGATACTGTTTCCTCAGGAACAGCCGACCGCACATATTTCGCCAGGGCCCTGATCTCCTTATCCGAGAATGCTGCCTCAAACCCTGGCATACCAATATCTTCGCGACCATACTTGATGCTGTTGAATGCAGCTTCGTCATTGTCACCATACATCCAATCGCTCTTATCGAATTTTTCCAGGTTCACACCATGACATCCTGCACAGAAGTTCAGGTAGTTGTCCCTGACATCCTGCTGGACCTGGTTTCCGCCGGACAATGAAGTACGCCCGGAGGCATTCCCCTGTTTGCACCCAATGAGCATGAGTGCTGACATTAATAAAACAATAGAAAATGTCACTGATGTGTATTCCCCGTGAAGCTTCATATCAATACTTTATTGGTGAAAAATGCAAAAAAACCTGAAGTAAATATCCGGTTTTCCGGTGGAAACCGCAAGCACGACAGTATTTTTAACCTTTGGCCTGATCTTTTTTACACCCTCGCTGATCTTTTTCCCAAAGTCCCACAGATCTTCCTTCCAAGGCATAACCAGTTATTCCTCAAAAGTTTAACTGGTCCTTTGCCTGAGGCTTTACTTAGCTGCATCCTTACGGCGAATTTTTCCTAATTTCCCATGCGTCCTGCAGGATCTTCATGTGATCGAAGGCAAGGTCCTCTTCCTGCCAGTTGCTGACCAGTTCTGCTTCTGCAGCATCATCTCCCGCCTGCAGATCCGCCAGGTCGGCTTCGGCCATGAAAGCACAGGAAACGGTGCGCCCCCTGGGATTCCGTCCGGGTGTCGAATACACACCAACAAATACCAGGTGCTTTACATCAAGCCCCGTCTCCTCCCTGGCCTCACGGGCGCAGGCGGCTTCAACAGACTCCCCTTCATCTACAAACCCTCCCGGCAACGCATAGCTGCCCCTGAAAGGCGGGTTTTTCCGTCGGATCAGCACTGCGGATTCTCCTTTAAAAATGATACAATCGGTTGTTAAGGCACAGTTATAACGCATAGTGTTAAATATTTTTCCCCACAATTACCACAATGTACAAATTCTTCTTTTAACACGATGTTTTGAATAAAAACAAAACAACAGGGAAGCCAACTTGTTAATATCTATGGTTTTTATTGGGGTTTATACTAATATTGTCAGAAATTAAACCGTCGCCGCCAGGGATAACGTAAAAAAATACTGCCATGAAAAGCAAAACATCGATCTTCCTCTTCGTTCTGTCCATCATGATCATCGTACCATCCTTCGCCCAGACATCCGGACTGGAAATTGGAGACCGGGTAAAAACATTTTCTGCAAAAGCAGACAATGGAAAGAAATGGAATTCCAAACATGTCATCGGGAACAAGCACCTGGTGGTCTATTTTTATCCTGCTGCCATGACAGGTGGCTGTACCAAGCAGGCATGTGCCTACAGGGATTCGAAAGACGATCTTACTGCGCTCGATGCCGAGGTGGTTGGCGTAAGTGGCGATGAAGTGAAGAACCTGGAACTGTTCAA
>CAYOSB010000178.1:4144-8189 GCA_964406495.1 uncultured Bacteroidaceae bacterium
CAAGCGTGCCCATGCTCTTAATTTTACCCTGCTTTCAGATCCCGAAGGGGAGATCGCTGCAATGTTCGGCGTACCGGTGAAAAGCGGTGAAAGATCGATCGAAAGAGAGGTGGAAAACAACCTGTATACGCTCACAAGGACTGTTACCACCTCACGCTGGACTTTCGTGATCAACAAAGATGGCCGGGTGGTATATAAGTCGTCCGATGTGAATGCCACCGAAGACAGTAAAAATGTTGTGGAAGTACTGTCAAAACTGGAGTGATAAAGTATTGGTCAGCAATCCGGCGCCCTGATAATCAAAAGGATCCGGCGGATCTGCGACGTATCAGTTCCTGTATGGTGATGGACATGTACCGCTGTGCAAAACATTGAAGTAACGGGTCCACCAGAACCTTGAATTTTTAAGGAATTTTCCTTATCACCGATAATGCACTGTAGCACACCGACAATACACTGATATCCAGATCAATAAGCAAATCAGCACAATTCAGGACCTTTTTACCACCGATGATGCACCTGGTCTTTGATATACTTTTCATAGACCTGTTTCATGGCATCCACCTGGCCTTTCCCTAGCCCTTCCAGGTCATACAACGAAAGGTTGGACAACACCTGCTCCGGTTTTGACGCCCCGGGAATGATGCAGCTCACTTCATTGAACTGTAGGATCCATTGCAGTGCCACCGGGGCCAGGTTTTCCATTCCCGGGAACAGTTGCTTCAATGCATCCACTGCTTTGAGACCCAGATGATAGTCAATACCTGAGAAGGTCTCCCCTTTATCAAAGGCCTCACCATTCCTGTTGAATTTCCGGTGATCACCTTCCCCGAATGTGCTTTCCGAGGAGAATTTTCCGGTGAGAAGTCCGCTGGCCAGGGGCACGCGGACAATGATCCCGACATCCCTGCGGGACGCTTCACCGAAAAACAGCTCAGCAGGCCGCTGCCGGAAGAGGTTGAAGATGATCTGAACCGTGGAAACATTATCATATTCGATCGCCTTGAGCGCCTCTTCAACCTTCTGCACGCTCACGCCCAGGTTCCTGATCTTACCGGCTTCCTTCATCCGCTCGAAACGTTCAAAGATCTCCGGGCGGTAATAGACTTCGGTGGGCGGACAATGCAACTGGATCAGGTCCAGGGTATCCAATCCGGTCCGGCGGAGCGAATCGTCCACATGCTTTTCAAGCACATCCGGGGTATATGCCTCGTTGACATGCGGTTGAAGCCGCCGGCCGCACTTGGTCGCAACATATACCCGCTCGGAGCGTGACCTGACGACCCTTCCCACAGCCTTTTCACTCATCCCTGCTTCATACACATCGGCGGTATCAACGAAATTGATACCATTATCAATTGCAGTATTGATAATCTTTTCTGCATGTTCATCATCAAAACCTGATCCCCATTTACCTCCAACCTGCCATGTCCCGAGTGAAATTTCCGATACCTTAAAACCTGTTTTCCCCAGTTTCCTGAATTTCATAGCTATGAATCATTTAAAGACGTGATTAATGATTATTTGATATTTGTTTTTCTATATGTAAGTTGTTCTATCCTGCTTCGGCGAATGCATAAGCTCGATTTGGAACCGGTTGTTGCCTCACTCCGAAAATCACATATAAAGGTATAGAATCGCATTTAAAATTCCCACCCATACATGCGCAAAGACAGGAACTCAATGTGGCAATGCATAGGCGCTTCTTACTCTTTTATTGTATAGGACTGAACCAGCTAGTACATATCTGTCTATAGAAAATCCTGTTCCACTCATGCTTTATTTGTATTCATCAAATATTAATTGACAATCAGTTAATTACGTGATAGTTTTACATTATCCTCTTAACCACATTCGTTGCTACTCTTTGTAACATCCGTTTTAGATTTTATTTTCTTTCATTCAAATTTTTAATTATGAAAAAAACAATTTGTGCCCTGATCATTGCACTTTTGGTTGGAATGAATTCCTTTGGCCAGAAGAAGAATGGAACAATTTATCTCGAACATGATGCCATCGACAAAACACGAGCATTATGGAAGGCTTTTGTGGATGGGGACCGTGAGAAATATGTTGGCTTTTTTGCCGACAGTATCTACCTGATCAGAAATGGACAACCCAGTGAATTACGTGCCGCAAATGAAGCCGGTGGAATGGTAACCTGGTGGAAAAACAACATTGAAAACCTGGAAGTAAGGGACAACACCCCTGCCTATCCGGATGCGCTTGAATATAAGGATGCAGGCGTCTGGGTGCAAGACTGGTTGCTGATTACAGGAAGACATAAAGCAACCGGGATCAACATTGAAATGCCCATGCATAATCTGTACAGTTTCAATGATAAGGAGAAAATCACTTCCATGACCTCCTACTTTAATAATGACATCTTTGAAGATATTTGGGATAGTGAAACTACCAAAGAAAACGGGAAGGTGTATATCCATCACCCCTATATCATCCAGGTCAGGAAATTGATCAACAGCATCATTGACAGGGACCTGGAAACCTGGAAAAGCTTCTTCACAGATAAAGCTACATTCCAGAATTTATGGATGGAATCTGACCAAACCATGACATTTGATGAAGCCGTTGAAATGACGGCAGAGCGCATGAATGATACCAACTACAAATTTAAGATTGAACAGCTGGGATACCCGGACTGCATCTTTTATGAACTGAATGGATATCATATAGTATATTCCTGGTGGAACATCTCTGAAATGCGGGATGGAAAGAAAATAACCTACCCTATCATGTTTTCACACTCTTTTAACGATGACGGTAAGATCTTCTCGGAATTCGTATATGCCAGTAGCAATCATTTCGAGTGATCGTAACTTAAGGCGGAATGCAACAGGATGAAAAAGTAATCCGGTTCTCATTCCGGTTCATCATTAGCAAGAATTATGCATACAGGGGAAGCCAGGGAGCAGATGCCTGGTTTTCCCCTGTTGTTTTCAGGTAGTTGTCACGCTGTAATCCTTACCTGGCAGCAACCATTTTCCTGGCGGTGAAATCAAAGAATTTTCCCATGGTACGCTTCACAGGATTAAGTTTTACCGGGTAATAATAATCCGAAGTGAACCATTCTTTTTCCATGTAATAAGAAAAATCCCTGTATTTTTCATCCAGCATCAGGTGCATGGAGGTTCTGCTCATCCGATACAGCATTAATTTCAGAAGCGAAGGACTGGGATATTGTTCTTTCAACATACGCTGGTAAAACCTGGCACATTGTTTTTCAAGGAGTTGCTCTGTTTTTTGTTTTGCTTTTTGGGTCATGGGCTCCAGGCTCTTGATGCAGCATCCTTTCACCACGTTACACCCCAGTGCGCTGCCAATGAAATCCAGGTATTTCACAATCTTACTGCCACCATAGACTCCCTGGACCACGATACTTGTGAATGTTTTTCCAAAAAACCTCGGACGGTGAAACATAAATCCCAGCCTGTCGAGGAACACCTTCATCAATCCGGATACCTGGAAGGAATAATTGGGACTGACAAATATAATCCCGTCCGATTGCTCCAGTTTTTCAAGGAGCAGGTCCCTTTCATCCTTCATAGGGCAGTGCTCTTCACCCCGGTCAAGGCATAATTTGCAACCCCTGCAGATTTCCAGGTTGTAATCACTAAGCGCAACCAGTTCGTAATCGATATCCCCGAATGTTTTCATTTTATCAAGGAAGGTTGCTGCGGCTTTGTAGGAATGCTTTTTACGGGCACTTCCAATAATTGCTGTTATTTTCATGTCGTTCGTTGTTAATTGAATGGCTTTGCTCAATGCATCATCAATGGCTTTCATGCATGCTTTTGAAGAATGATTGATGAAACAAAATTACAGGGTATTGCCCAGCTGGTTGTTTGACAAAAGTCAAAAAAAGAAAATAACTATCTTGCAGTAAATTATGAAATATATCTCTAAAAATATTGAACTATGAAACCTTCATCATTGAGCATTTTAATTTCAGCGGAGCAATGACAAAAGAAAATGTATATATGGTATGGAATGTAAGGACGTTCGATGAAGGTTCGCCGAGCACCTT
>CAYOSB010000179.1:0-8157 GCA_964406495.1 uncultured Bacteroidaceae bacterium
GTAAAGTGTGCTCACGAGCAGGATTTCCTTCACCTTGTAGGGCATCAGGTCGTGAAAAATATCGCGGTTGGCATTTTGCTTGTTCAGGAATTTTTGCAGCAGCATCCGTGTATCCACTTCGCTCGGCTTCCGGAACTCCTTGATCTCGTGCCTGACGGTCTCCTCATCATCCGTTTTGCTCAGCAGTTTCTGTGCCTGCCTGCTGTTGAGATAATTGGAGATCATACTGGCCAGGTTATCGATCAGGTGCCGTTCCTCATTCAGGAACGGTCCCTCGTCGGCCTCCGGAAATTCCTGCAGGTAACAGACCTGTATCTCACCATCACGGTCGTCGATGGTCTTGAAACGCTGTGTTTGTGTCCACTTGCTCTCCCTGAACCCAGGACTGATATAATACTTGTTTTGCAGCCGGATTTGTGCAACAGTCATCTCCGGGTACTGCCAGGCCATGGGAAGGATGCGAACGATCTGACCAAGTGTCTGGTCCACCGACCGGTTCTCCCTGATGATCTGGGTGGTCTGGTTGATACATGTCAGCTCCTTTAAACGCTCCTTGCGTTCAGCGATCAGCCGTTGAATTTCCGCTTCTGAGCGTGGAGTCTCGGCCATAGCAGCTTCAGTTTTGTTCCGGGTTTACTCGTCGATCATAAAGGTATTGCCACTTCGCAACAGGTCGTCTACCGTTTTGATCTTTGTATTTTCCTGTGCGTGCTGCACCTGGTCGTGCATCATGGATTCAAACACGGTGGACGTTGCTGACCTGACTACCCCCATGGCTACGGGAAATTCGGGAAGTCCCATCCTCACCAGGTTATAGTGCGTGGAATCATCGGCATTGGTTGCGTCATGCACCATGATATCATCTTCCGTGATCCCGTTTTCTCCTATGGTCACCACCTCCATTTTATTGGCATTATACCTGATCCCTTTGTTGCGTTCTTTTCCAAAGATCATTGGCTCGCCATCCTTCAGGTAAATCTGGTTATCGTCCCTGACGTCCTTTCCGGTGATGCTTTTATGCACATCGTTGGCAAAGATCACACAGTTCAGCAATACCTCAACAACGGAGGTCCCCTTGTGGGCAGCTGCTTTCAGGATCACATCCTTCATCATCTTCGGGTCACTGTCCACCACACGTGCAAAGAAGGTGCCCTGTGCACCCATGGTCAGCTCACCCGGCTGGAACGGGTTTTCGATGGTTCCGTCCGGTGAGGATTTGGTGACACTCCCCTTAGGCGTGGTAGGTGAATACTGTCCCTTGGTGAGTCCGTAGATCTTGTTGTTGAACAGGATGATGTTCACGTTGATATTTCTCCGGATGATGTGGATAAAATGATTCCCGCCAATGGCCATGCTGTCCCCGTCGCCTGTCATTACCCATACGCTGAGATTGGGATTGGCTGTTTTTACGCCCGATGCAATGGCCGATGCCCTGCCGTGCAGGCTGTGAAAGCCATAGGCATCTATATAATACGGAAACCGGGATGAACACCCGATTCCGGAAACAAAAACGACGTTCTCCTTTTTCACTCCCGTTTCCGGCAAAGCATTCATGATGGTGGACAGTACCGCGTGCGATCCGCATCCTGCACACCACTTGACCGGGGTATCCAGTTTGAAATCTTTCCGTGAGAGTGTTCCTGGTTCTATTCTTTGTTCTGCCATGATGTTCCTGATTTTAATTCGATTGATGATTTCCCTCCAGTATCTCCAAAAATTTCGCTTTCAGCTCTGCAATAAAGAATGGCAGTCCCTGTATCTTATTGTACTGCATGAATTCATAATGCTGGAACTTCGATCTCAGGTGGGTGACAAATTGCCCAAGGTTGATCTCGCAGACGATCCGCTTCTTGAATCCTGACAGCACTTTTTCCGTATTTTTCGGCAACGGATTGATATAATTAAATTGCACAAGGCTGATACTCATTCCTGCCTTCTGCAGGTCGGTGACCGCGCTGACTAGTCCTCCATAGGTTCCGCCCCAGCCAATAACGAGCAGATCACCCGTCGCTTCACCGATGACCTCCAGGTCGGGTATATAGTCTGCAACTTTATCCACCTTTTTCTGCCGGTTATATACCATAATCTGGTGGTTCATGGGATCGTGTGATACGGTTCCCGTAACATCCTCCTTCTCCAGTCCGCCTACCCGGTGCCTGAGCCCTTCCTGTCCCGGGATGGCCCATAGCCTGTTGAGTTTCTCCGGATCCCGCAGATACGGCTGGTAGTGCTCATCGTTATCGGCCACCAGCGGTGGTGTGATCCCCGGCAGATCCCTGGTATATGGAATACGCCACAGCTCCGAACCGTTCGCCAGGTAGCTGTCGGTAAGTAATATCACTGGTGACATGTGCTCGACTGCGAGTTTTGCTGCCTCGTATGCAAAGTCGAAACAGTTGGCGGGAGTGGAAGCTGCAATCACGATGACCGGTGATTCACCGTTTCGGCCATACAGTGCCTGCATCAGGTCCGACTGCTCTGTTTTGGTCGGAAGTCCTGTTGAAGGTCCCCCGCGTTGCACATTCACGATCACCAATGGCAACTCCGTGATCACTGCAAGTCCGATCGCTTCTCCTTTGAGAGCCAGCCCGGGGCCGGAGGTAGACGTTACTGCCAGTCTGCCCGTGAATGAGGCCCCGATGGCAGAACAGATACCTGCAATTTCGTCCTCCGCCTGGAATGCAACTGCCCCCAGGTGTTTGCGCTTTGCAATCTCCTGCAGGATCTCCGTAGCGGGTGTAATGGGATATGAGCCGAGGAACAATTTGAGTGCTGCCTTTTCAGCAGCGGCCAGGAGCCCCCAGGCAGTTGCCTGGTTGCCGGTGATGTTCCGGAACAATCCCTTTTTATCTTTTACAGGATCCACCAGGAATGTAGTGGAGAGGGCTTCGATGGTCTCCGCATAATTATAACCAGCATGCAGCACGGCAATGTTGGCATTCACCAGGCTTTCCTTCGATTTGAACTTGCTTTTCAGGAAATCCTCGCCGATCTTGATGTCCCTGTTGAAGAGCCAGTATAACATTCCTGCCACGAACTGGTTCCTGGTCTTGTCGGCCGTTTTCGGGTTGAGCCCGAATTGCTTGGCAGTGTCGCGTGTGAGGTTGGTGATCGGTGCCTTCACCACGTTGTACCCCTCAAGCGAATCATCGTGCAAAGGATCCTCCTCGTATCCTGCTTTCTTATAGTGTTTGTTATCGAAATTGTCTATATCGATGATGATGGTTGCCCCCGGCTTGATCCACTTCATATTCGCCTTGAGCGCCGCAGGATTCATGGCTACCAGCACATCGGCCTGGTCGCCGGGGGTGGTGACCTCCTTGTGCCCGATGTGCACCTGGAATCCGGAAACACCAGCAATGGTGCCCTGGGGTGCACGGATCTCCGATGGGTAATCAGGAAATGTAGACAGGTCGTTCCCGACAAAAGCCGAGGTGTCTGAGAACTGAGAACCCGTGAGCTGCATACCATCGCCGGAGTCACCTGCAAATTTTACTACAACTTCCTCCAGTTGGACGACTTTTGAATTTTTTCCCATGTTCCCTCCTCCTTATTGAGTAATTTCTGTTTATAATGTTCCGCACAAGGTCCGGATCTGTGCACTGAGACGGGGTCATTCCGGTGCCAGGCGGATATTGGATATACCTTAACAAAGTTACTGATTTTAAAATACGTACTTCACTGGGAAAAAGTTTTTTTTTCATGCCGGTTTTTCCGGGTTTCCTCTTTGAATATCAACCTCTTGAAAGAGCGAATCCCCCGGTTCTCAGGACAATATAGACATCTACACCTTCTATTTATCTACATATTTAGATATGACCCTTCCTGCAATTCACCGCACAGGTGCCGTGAAACATAAAAGAGGTAATTTCGAATCGTTTTTGCAGGATTGAATTCCTGACGCCTGTAACCGCTATTCGCGCCTGCTCTTAGCGCAAGCTGCACTGCAATGCAGGAATGTTACGGCCGGTGTTATTTTACGCCCGTCAACAGAGTGGGAGTGTCTATGCACCACTATTTAGTCAATAGAGTCAGCGTGGCTGGATCGTAAAGTTCGAGAGCAAGGCCTCGCCTGCCATAGTACCTATGTACGGGTGCCTGCGCCATAGCTTCGGCGACGGTGCGCGGGCAAGGCGCGTAAAATTTTTAACCCGTAGTATACCAAAGTATTCGAGGAGTTAAAAATTTTTCAGCAACGCAGTTATCGGGCTTTATGAACAGACACTTCTATACCACGAAGCGTAGGTAAGATAATTGGTGGCAATACCCGGATCATCAACTTGATGGACAGACACTTCTATTTATACCACGAAGCGTAGGTAAGATAATTGGTGGCAATACCCTTGATCATCTCCTCGGTCTGCTGCGGATCCACGGATTTGATACGCCGGGCCGGAACGCCGCCATAGATACTGCCAGGCGCAACGATGGTATGCTGCAGCACCACCGAGCCGGCTGCAATAATGGAGTTTTCCCCGATCACTGCGTGGTCCAGGATCACCGACCCGATGCCGATCAGGCAATTCTGCTCGATGCGGGCACCGTGCACCACGACATTGTGGCCGATGGAGACATTGTCATCGATCTCTACCACCGACTTTTTGTACAGCGTATGCAGGGTGCTACCGTCCTGGATGTTGACCCTGTTCCCGATGCGGATCGGGTTCACATCTCCGCGCAACACGGTGTTGAACCAGACCGAGCAGTCGTCGCCGATCTCCACGTCACCTATGATGGTGGCATTTTCTGCGAGATAGCAGTTGTTCCCGATCTTCGGGGTGATTCCGAGCAGTGGTTTGATCAGTGCCATATCGAATGTTTTTCCAGGTGGATCTTTTCGTTAAAGAACATGTTGGCAATGGTTTCGAACGAGGGCGTATGGTCGGAGACAAAATAGGCATTCTCACCTCTTCTTCTGGTGGCAAGCAAGTTGTGCGACTGCAGGTACTGTTGCAGGAATTCCGCCACGATGCGGGCACTGTCAACCACGTTGACCCCGAAATTATAATACCTGCTGATCTGGTTGCGGATAATGGGGTAATGGGTGCACCCGAGGATCAGCGTATCGATTTCATTGAGTTCCCGGCGCGAGAGATAAGAACGTATGATGGCATTGGAGATGTCATCAAATACAAATCCTTCCTCGATCATGGGTACAAAAAGCGGTGTGGCCAGGGAGCTGACCGTTTGGGACGGATTCCGCGCAAGGATTGCCTCCTGGTAGCTTTTTGACTGTATGGTGGCTTTTGTGCCTATCACGCCGACATGGGCTGCATCAGGGTCATCAGAAACATATTCTACCACCGGGTCCAGGACATTCAGCACCACCGCCCGGTCACCCACGTGGTCCTGTACCTCCCGGTAAGCATTCGCCGAAGCTGAATTACACGCAATCAGGATCACCTTGCACCCATGTTCCAGCAGGAAATCAGCGATACCCACAGCATAACCCACGATGGTCTCCTTCGACTTATCACCATAAGGCAGATGGGCAGTATCGCCATAATAGATCAGCTGTTCATTGGGCAGTATGGAACTGATGGCATGTGCCACCGTGAGGCCGCCCACACCGGAATCGAATAGGCCGATGGGTTGTTCGCTTCCTTTCATGATCTGCATGCGTTTCCTGTAAAAATACAAAAAAAGCACAGGCGATCCAGCCTGTGCCATTCTGTATAAAATTACCTGGTTCCTTTATTGGGTGATTCTTGGCCCCCTCAGTTCACTGGGATCGTAGGAAATGCCAAATTCTTCCATCAGGATCGGCACCATGTCGACGCTCTTTTCATCATTTACATATACAGGGTTTCCTGAAGAAACATCGAATACATAAATGAGCTCGCGCTCGTCAGCGATCCGGTTGATTGCCGTAATCACCTTGTTGCTGATGGGCCTGATCAACTGCATCTGCTGCTGTTGCATGTCCTGTTCGATACGCTGCTGGAATTGCTGTGCCCTGACCTGCAGTTCCTGTATCTCCTGTGCTTTCACATCTTTCAGCAGCTGGGGAGAAATGGTGTCGTTGTTGTAATCTTCCACCTTCTTGTTGATCTCCACTGCCAGCTTTTCAAGCTCAAGGTTGTAGGTGCTGTCCAGCTTAGACAACTGACGCATTGCTTTTGTGTATTCCGGCATCTTCGATAGCACGAAATTTGCATTTACATGTCCAAACATTGCATCCTGTGCCATTGTTCCGGCAGCAATACATACCAGTGCTACTGCAAGGGTCACTTTTCTAAGTAGTTTCATTATCTTCTGATTTATAAAATGTGTACAAAAATAAGCTTTTAATCCTTACTTGTATCCCAATTTCTGCAAGATCTCGTCACTTTTATCATACCTGGGATTTGAATACAGGATGGAAGCCCCACTGGCGGTATCAAAAATGATCGCATAGCCACCTTCGGCAGTCAGCTCTTTCACGGCCTCATAGATGGCATCCTGGATCGGTTTCACCAGTTCTTCACGTTTTTGGAACAATTCGCCTTCGGGACCGAAATATTTTTGCTGAAGCTCTTTCACGGCTTTTTCCCGCTCAATGATCTCTTCTTCACGTTTTTGACGCATCTCCTCAGAGAGGAGAACACGCTCAGCCTTGTAGGATTTATACATTTCTTCGATGGCCTGGTATTCTTCCTGCACTTCTTCCTCCCAGTTTTCAGATAGGCTATTCAGCTCGTCTTGCGCGGCTTCGTAGGATGGTATATTCTTCAGTATATATTCAGAATCTACGAATGCGAACTTTTGTGCATAGGCAGATGCTGAGAAAACGATGGCAACGATGGCCAGTGTGAGTATTTTTTTCATTTTGCTGATGATTTTGTTGCTGCTAAAACTTTATTTTTATCTGTAATCACAAATAGCATACCAAATAACAAAAATATTTTGATTCGCCTGTATATCAACGTTAAAGAACTTTAAAATTGTTGCCCGATGGTGAAGTGGAACTGCGATCCGCTCACGCCTGCACCCGGGAAAGCCTCATCAAATCCATAGGCCCAATCGACACCCAGCAACCCGAACATCGGCAGAAAGGCACGCAGACCCACACCCAGCGAACGTTTGGCTTCATAAGGACTGAAATCCCTGATACTGTACCAGGCATCCCCTGCCTCGGCAAAAGCAAGCACAAAGATCGTGGCCGAAGGATTCAGTGAGATCGGATAGCGGAGTTCCATGGTCAGCTTGGTGTATACATTACCGGACTTCTGACCGCTTGTATTGCTGGGCACTACCTGGCCATCAATAACCCGCGGGGTGAGTGCACCGTTCTCATATCCACGCATGGCGACCGTCTCCCTGCCGTACAGGTTGTAACCGGCAAGACCGTCACCTCCTACATCAAAGCTTTCAAAGGGCGAGGGCCCCACGTCAGGATTGTACATGGCCAGGTACCCGAAATGCATCCGTGTATAGAACACCAGGTTCTGCCAGATGGTCTTGTACCAGTCACCCTTGAACATCCACCTGTGGTATTCGACCCATTTGTACCTTTCCTCATCTGTCAGGTTTGGATTGGTATAATCCACGTCGTTGAACGCTGAATAGGGGGGTGTCAGCTGCAGGCTCAGGCTGATGTTGGACCCACTCCTCGGGTAGATGGGCTGGGAGGTTGAATTCCTGCCCAGTGTGGTTGTGAGACTCAGGTTGTTGAACGATCCGTTCTGGGCAAGGAAGCCGCTGTAATCGTTCAGGAAGTACCGCTGGTAGCTGAGGGAATGTTGCAGCGTGAAAAAATCATCCGGCCAGCTTAGCCTTCTTCCCAGGCCAATGGATCCACCGGTGATACGCATAAATTCCTGGGGGATCTCTTCGCCTCTATTGCCCCTGAGCGCTGTAAAATAGTTGTAATTCTGGTTGATCTTCGAATGGAAGAAAGATACTGAGAATGAGTTTCTTTTCTTGCCACCCAGCCAGGGTTCCACAAAAGAGAAATTGTAAGATTGATAGAACTGGCCGTTGGTCTGGGCCCGCAACGAAAGTGTTTGTCCGTCGCCCGAAGGTACGGGGCGCCATGCACCCGGGTCAAAGATCCTGCTGGCAGCAAAGTTGGAGAAACGGATCCCCGCGGTAAAGATCAGCATACCACCGCCGTATCCGCCGGAGACTTCCAGCTGGTCGTTGGCACGCTCCACCAGTTTATATTCAATATCCACG
>CAYOSB010000180.1:0-8156 GCA_964406495.1 uncultured Bacteroidaceae bacterium
CATCGAAAAAAATAAGGATGAACCGTTTTTCCTGTTTTATCCGAATGTCATTCCGCATGCCGAGCTGATCATTCCTGAAGGAGAGATGATGGAAAAATACAGGGGGAAGTTTGAAGAGACGCCTTTTGTCAGTACCCGCACCGGTGCTGACTATGGTGATGAGGATTTCAGCATAGGTGCCTATTGTTCCCAGCCTGAGCCACGGACCACGTTTGCTGCCATGGTTTCACTGCTCGACCAGCAGGTGGGGGAAGTGGTAGCCAAACTGGAGGAACTGGGACTTGAAGAGAACACAATTATCATGTTCACCTCTGATAACGGGCCCCATAAAGAAGGAGGTGCAGATCCCGACTTTTTTGACAGCAACGGACCCTTGAGGGGCTACAAGCGGGATCTTTACGAGGGTGGCATACGGGTGCCCATGATTGCCAGGTGGACCAACAACATTGCACCAGGCAGTACCACCGATCATATTTCTGCATTCTGGGACATCCTGCCAACGTGTGCTGACCTTGCCGCTGTGCCGGTCCCGGAGGATATTGATGGAATCTCCTTCCTTCCTTTGTTGAAAGGAGAGGAACAGGAGGAACATGACTATCTCTACTGGGAATTTCATGAACAGGGCGGAAAACAGGCAGTACGGAAAGGGAAATGGAAGCTGATCAAACTGAATGTATTTGACCCGTCCAAAACCCGCTTTGAACTCTATGACCTGGAAACGGACCTGTCCGAGGAGAACAACATCGCAGATCAGCATCCGGAAGTGGTTGCATCACTCCGGGAGATCATGGAAGAAGCACATGAACCCAATGCTGTTTTTCCTTTTAAGGGCAGAAAGTAAAAAGGTTAAGTTATCCTGAACAATTTCTTTGAAGCGTATAATTACTGAATTAGCGTGATACAGCGGATATAGTGCTGAACCTTACATGGCACCGACCTCAATGATTTCGGAACTTTTATCGCTTACTACCACCTTTTTCCAGAGATCATTCTCGGGGTAGCCAACGACAATGGTATATTTTCCCGGCAGACGAACCTTTGGCGTGAAATCACCTCCATTGGTGCGTACGGCGAAGACCAGTTCCCCGGTGCTGTCATAGACCTTAACTACAGGGTGTTTGTCACTGGCAGATTTGATCGTTGGAAGCTCAATATTCGCATCCTCTCCCAGGTTATCCAGCTTGTTGATGGTGACGGGCCAGCCAGGGAACATATTCTCCTTCAGGGGCTTGGCCAGGTCTGCATCGAACAGGTATGCTTCATTCCGGATATTTCCTGTCTGCGGATCGAATATGGACATCCCAAAGCCTGATGACCTGGAAACAGCCTGCCGGTATCGGTTGGGATAACTGGTTTTCTCTTCCGGGTTTCCAACGGCATAGACATAATGTGGATTTCCGAAGACATCCGTAAATTCACCGGTGTTGGGCAGCTGGTGTTCCGGTTTGTTTTTTATGGGGATGTTAGCCTTTTCAGGGAAGAAACCACGTTGGTATCCTACTGTTATTGCCGGGGTACAGAACACCCAGGGTCCCTGCCGGTAATCGTCGATTCCATATTGTGCAAAGGAGGGCAGGTGCTGATCCCCGCAAATATGAAAAGCAGCAGCTTTCCGCATCACCTTTACCGCCCTGTCGCGACCGCTTTTCGGCCAGCCGCCGGAATCCATATCGCCATACAGGAACATCCTGTTTCCACCATGATGTGTTGAAGCATTGGCAAAGATTGTCTGGCTCAACAGGCATTTAAATTCAGCATTTTCCCAGTCTTCGGCCCAGCTGTTCAGAAAATCCAGTTGCCGGTTGCCCAGAAGTTTTAATCCCGGTTTGTCGAGTTTTTCAGCTGCAACAGGGAATTTAATATGATCGCGACGGTCTTCCCACCAACTGATATTTTCAACGCCTGATTTAAAGACGCGATCCCCCACGATGGCGAAGCTGACATTGCCATACAGCAGATCAGTATAGTAGACTGCGATCCCGTTATCCATGGGTGTGGGATCGGCAGGATCAGGCAACTGTGCACAATTGGTCTGCATAACGACATCTACCATTTCAAGGGGCTGGACAAACCCGGCAGTGCAATCTGTGTTCTCCTCCCATTCTTCCCTGGAAACAGTCTTTCCCCCGGCACCCCAGAGATTCCCCTGGAACACTTCATGATCGTCGGGGATGGTGATCGTGGGCCGGTCCTTCATTAAGTCACCGAATGCCCATCCAAACATATACCATTTCCCCAGGTAATTCAGGATGGCCCGGTCGGCCGGGAACCGAATGATCCCGTACCCACCGTTTGCTTCATACACCTGGTCCCCCGAGAAATAAAGCAGATCCGGGTTCAGCTCATTAACATTATTCACAAGCGGGGTATACGGAAATCCGTAATCGAACTGGCATGTAAATCCTGCAACGGCAAGGGGCTGGTCAACGGGATCCTTCCGAACAATGCCCTCCCTATAGGTCGTATGGGAAGTCCCATTTTTGTAATTTTCGGTATATGCCAGCCTGTAGCTGTGGTCAATGGTATCTGTCCAATCTTCTATCTTAAATGCAGCTACATAAGATTTTTCATCAATTTCTGATGCCGCGATCTGTTTCCATTCACTGTTTTCCAGGACCTCGAGGACAACGTTTTTATTATCCTTCGCACCAAGCGGCGGCAGCTGCGCACTCATTTTCAATGTGCCTTTACTGAGGGTATACATTGAAAACAGGATGGGTCCGAAAGCATGATCCGGGGTTTCTTCCAGCATGGATCCGGACATCTGCATATCATCGAACCAGAATTTGGGTACATCTGGGTTATTGCTCATGCCCCGGTCGAAATTATTTACAAAGGCGATCATGCCTTGCAGTTGATCAACATTTGTTGTGCTGATGGTGGATGTGATTCCATTTGCATCAGTAATGGTTACATTCAGGCCTTTGTTGCTTTCATCAGCGTTGGCCTGGACGATCATGGTCATGTCCGCATAATCAAACCCGGCAGGAAGGTCAACGGTATCCTGTCCGACAAACAGTTTTCCGGAAGTATTAACGCCTGCATCAATTCCTTTTCCATGATAACAAAGTGACTTGTAACTGTTATCGGTCTGATCGGTCATGGCCAGGCGAACGCCCGTTCTCCCGGGAATGGTTCCCTCCTCCAACATTCCAAATCGAAACCGCAGGTACATGTCACCGGTTCCCTTCATTCGCGAAGTGAGTACATTCACCCTGGAATTGGTGCGTGAACCGATAAATTCGATTCGGCCGTTTTCGATTTTCCAGTCTTCCAGGGGTACTGACCAGAAATCCTCCCCGATCCATACCCTGTCGTTGATTTGGTTAAAGTCGTAGTTGATCCTGTCTGGATTACATCCTGTGATGAAATACAGGAGGGCGAGGGCTAAAACAGTTGTGCTTTTTGAGGTTGACATATCAATGATTTTATAACATGATTAATTCTGTTCCGGAATTCTGCTCAGGATGACCGGTACGTTGACGCCATCGCAAATGAATTTTTAAATATTGAGATGTAAATTTAGCATTTACTTAAAAAAAACGGGTTAAGGAATATTTCATTTTCAGAATAAAAATTATCGTTCATTCGCCCTCTTCATATTTTCCCCGGGCGTCGCTGATCGATTTTCAGCGGGTATCGGTCGGGCAGGGGGACCAGGCCAATGTTGCATTCCGGATTCCCAGGGAGAAGTTCTCCTATTACAACAAAGAAGGCCAGAAGGTATTGCACAGGGGAAAAGCAACTCTCACCGTGGCCAATGCCGCTCCGGGTGAAAGGTCAGGCATGCTGGGTGCTGAAAGTTTCGAAATAGAAGTTGAGGTGAGATAGTGGGTTCTGCACAAACATAGCCGCCGTTTTTTTCAACTTCAACACCCATTCTAAGGAGACTTGTTGATTAATAAAAGATCAATTTTTACATCAATTATGGTCTTCATGTTAGGCGCAGATTTCCAAAAAAATATAATTTTGAGAGATATATATTTTCAATAATCCGACGCAGTTATGAAATCATTTTTGATCATTTTAGCTATAGCAGCCGCATGTTCCGGCTGTACACAATCACAAACAGAAAAACAGCCACCAAATATCCTGTTTTGTATCTGGGATGATGCTTCACCGCACATGAGTGCTTATGGCTATGACTGGTGTAAGACCCCTAATTTCGATAAAATTGCTGAGATGGGCATTCTTTTTACCAATGCCTATACACCCAATGCCAAATGTGCTCCCTCCAGGTCAAGCATTTTGACAGGTCGCAATTCCTGGCAGCTTGAGGAAGCAGCGAACCATGTCCTGAATTTTCCTGCAAAATTCAAGACCTTTCCTGAAGTTTTGCGCGATAATGGATATGTCACCGCAAAAACCGGTAAAGGCTGGGCACCGGGGGATCCCGGTATGATCAATGGCAAAGAACGATTGCTGATCGGGGAATCATACAACGACATTAGAATGAATCCGTGGGCGAACGGCATGAGCAGTGAAGATTACGCTTCCAATTTTGATGTTTTCCTGGACAGTATTGGTGATGGTCAGTCCTGGTTTTTCTGGTATGGCGCAAGGGAACCGCATCGCCGGTATGAATACGGTTCAGGACAGGAGGTAGCAGGTAAAGAATTAGCTGATATAGATTCAGTCCCGGCATTCTGGCCCGACAATGAAATCGTTCGCAACGATATGCTTGATTATGCGCTTGAGATTGAATATGCAGACGCACACCTGGGGCGCATGATCAACCGCCTGGAAGAAATAGGATTGTTGGAGAACACCATTATCGTTATGACTTCTGACCACGGGATGCCTTTCCCACGCTGCAAGGCGCAAGAGTATGAATACTCCAACCATGTGCCCATGGCCATCATGTGGCCCAAAGGTATCAGGAATCCCGGACGGACGGTCACAGATATGGTGAGTTTCATTGATTTTGCTCCTACTTTCCTTGAATTGGCAGGCATTCCCTTCGAGGAATCGGGTATGTATCCTTCTCCCGGGAAAAGTCTGACCGACATCTTTTATTCTGAAAAAGAGGGCCAGGTGAATCCTGATCGCGATATCGTTCTGATCGGGAAAGAGAGACATGATTACAGCCGTCCAAAGAACCAGGGATATCCCATCCGCGGAATTGTTTCGGATGATTACATGTATTTGTACAATTATGATATTTCACTCTGGCCTGCCGGTAACCCGGAGATCGGGTACCTGGATATCGACGGATCTCCCACCAAAACTGAGATCTTAAGGTTGTTTCGCACAGGTGAGGACGATTTTTTTTGGAAGTTGTCCATGGGGAAACGGGAATCCAATGAAGAGTTTTTCAACATTACAGAGGATTCGGAGTGCATGTATAACCTTGCTGAAAACCAGGAATTCACTGACCGTAAACAAGAAATGAAAACCAGGATGGAGTCCATGTTAAAAGAACAGCAGGATCCGCGCATGTTTGGCAAGGGAGACATCTTCAATAGCTATGGTTTTTCAAATGATAGGGGATGGAACTACTATGAGCGTTTTATGGCCGGAGAATTTACCATTGAATCGACTGGCTGGGTGAATCCCGGGGATCAGGAGACAAGCATGATTGAATAGGCTGCCCTGATGATAGATGATGATTCATTTGTCCTGCCGCTGGTTAAAAAAAGGTGTCTGCTGATAGGCTGTCAGCAGTTCCTGTACCTTTTCCGGATATTGTCCCGAAAGATCGTTGGTTTCTGAGGGATCCTCGATCATATTGTACAGCTCCCAGTTCTCTTCGTTATTAAGCCTGACGATTTTCCAGTCTTCCATCCTGAACATCCTGAATTTATCCAGGCCTGAGATGAAATATTCAGGTTCCTCGCGCTCTTTTCCTTTGAAAACGGGCAGCAAGGAGCTGCCATGCAGCGGAAGCGTTGGATATCCGTGAATCGTGTCCGGGTAATCAATATTGAGTATATACAGGAATGTTGGAGCGATATCTACGACATGTCCCACCTGGGATGTAATGGCCATTACCAATCATTATGGTCTGGTATCCTTCATTTCTTGTCAGTGTAGCGATATGCACCGTTATATAATTTTCTTTGTACAGTCCGGTCTAAAGCGATGGTCGTGTCGGGTTGCACTTGTCCATATTGTAAAATGTCCTGAAACCGCATGCCTTGTTTTGCGATACGATCGGGGTTGGAGGGTCAATTTCCACCGGCAAATTGTAACATAATTTAACAAATTGGTGTTGAACATTGACTGTTTTTCATTGTTAGAAGAGTAAAACGTTTAAGAGGAAAGAATAAAAGTTAAACAAAAAACAACTCGAAAAATTATGAAAACGATACACACCACCTTTATAGCGACAGGTCTGATGATTATTTTTTCACTTGTAGCATCTCCTGCCGGGGCAACGGGAAACCTTGAAGTAAATACCCTGGAAAATGAAAAAACGGTGCGCATGGAGCTCAGCACTCCGGCCGAAGGCGAGATCAATGTAATCCTCTTTGATGCTGCAGAGAGAATTTTATACAATGACCGGATCTCAGCAGGAGCAACTTTTGAAGATGAATTTGATTTTTCAACTGTCAGGAAAGGAACCTACAGGCTCATATCGGAATTAGGAAGTCTGAGATACAACCGGGTATTTCATGTAGATGAGAATGCAGTTAAATTCCAGGAAAGTTATTATATGTTCATTCCACAGTTCAAATATGAAGAAGATCAACTTATGGTTCACTTCATCAATAATCAGCAGAACAGTCTGGGCATAAGCATTGAGGACGAATACGGTCGTGTATTTGATGCGTATTATGATGCACCGGGAGATACGTTCAGCAGGATATATGCACTGGACGATCTGAGCACAGGATCTTACGTGATCCACTTGTTGTCCGGCGAGGAGATGTTCTCATATGAATTTACTGTTGAATAATACGGTTCATTTCTTTTATTGAACCTAATATATACACCCACCCGCTGAGATCCGGCGGGTTTTTTTAAATTTTGTGGTGCTGCTCAAAAAATCACATTATATTAGTCTATTCCTCAACAGGTAGAGCAAGGGGATGTACATTTGGTCCAGACTTTCCAATTCGTTAGCGAAATTATAACTGAACCTGGAGGGTCTGCAGTGAATTTTTATCAACCCGGATTTCGCAGTACTGGTCTTTGATCTGGAGACTGCAGGAAATATCTTCCCTGGTTGTATTTAATATTTGTATGCTCAGCAGATTGTCAGCATTGATGGTTGCACAGGCATGCAGCGCATCGCTTCCGTGGCCGTTCAGATCCAGGTTCGTTTGTACTGCATGATCTCCCGGCCTGATGGTTTTGCTGAACTGCGCCAGGATATAGTAGATCGGGGTATAGTAAACCTGGCTGGTCTCCGTATGGATCATGATCGGTGCACCGCAATAATTTCCTACATGGTTGGGACCGCCGTTGTGGTCCAGGACGATGTTCCAGTCAATCCAGCCCCGCATCCAGTGGTCGAGGCTCACAATGATGTTCCTTGCATAGCGATGCACAGGGGTATAGATAGGATGATTTTCTTCAATAACGCCTGCCCAGGTTGCAGAATAGGCCCAGTCGGTAGCATTCGGATTCCACCAGAATGCATCATTGTCAAACCAGTTTTCTTCCTGGAACTTTTCAGGGTCAGTAATGCCTTCCGGAGCGGGTTTCCCGAGATCATCGATACACCCCTCGGTGTGGATGATTGCTTTATCGGGGAACTGCGCATGTACCTTTTCAAACACATCTTCATATACCTTGAAAGTACTCGCATACCAGTGCACCGCAGCGCCATATACATATTTCGATGTTTCTTCATCCCCCAGGATGACATCTGTCCAGTGTTCGAGTGCATCCCTGTTCTGATCGAAAATAAGCAACTTCACCTTCTTGTGATCTCCTGAATGCAGTTTTGGGCCAAGATATTGCTTGATGAATTCGTTTTGTGATTCAGGTGTAAAATGCATGCTTTCCCACTGCCCGTTGTTCCCATGCGGTTCATTCACGGGGGTCATTCCCCAGATATCGACCTCTTCTGACTGGTATGCATCCAGGTACCTGACCAGGTAATCGGCATACGTTGCTTCATACTTCTCTTTTAGACTTCCACCTGTACCCTGGTAATTATTTTCCGGGGTTCCCTTGATATAGTAGGCTTCAATATCTTTCATCCATGG
>CAYOSB010000181.1:0-3379 GCA_964406495.1 uncultured Bacteroidaceae bacterium
GCACATCGTTGGTGGCAATACATTTGATCCCATGCTTTTTTCCCAGCTGCATGAGGGTCCTGTTCACATAGACCTGGTCATCAAACACCTTCCGGTTCATATCCGGATCGTCGGTGGGATGGCGCATCAGTTCGAGGTAGAAATCATCTTTAAAGACCTCTTTGTACTGGAGCATGATCTTTTCCGCCTCATCCACTGTTTTGTGCATGATCGCCTGGGGAATCACACCGCCCAGGCAGGCAGTGGTGACAATGATGTCTTCGTGGTATTTTTCCAGCAGTTCAAAATCAATTCGCGGTTTGTAGTAAAATCCTTCGGTCCATCCTTTCGATACCATTTTGATCAGGTTGTGGTATCCTTTTTTTGATTTAGCCAGCAACACCAGGTGGTCATTGCCATCCAGGTTCTTGTCCGATTTACTGTGCCGGGAGCGATGTGCAACATATGCTTCCACCCCGAGGATTGGTTTGATCCCACGCTTCACCGCTTCATTATGGAATTCTTTTACACCGAACATGTTGCCATGATCGGTAATGGCGATGGCCTTCATGCCGTCATCCACAGCTTTACTGATCAGCACGGGAATGTTGGCTGCCCCGTCCAGGATGGAATACTGGGTGTGCACATGCAGGTGGCAGAAATTCACCTCATGGGCTTCAACATCTGATTCTGAGACGATCTCTGCGGCCCGTTCCTTGGGGTGTTCACCGGTGGAGATCGATTCTATTTTGATATTGAACGGTTGTATTTGATCGGTATGAACCTCAAGGAAAAGTTTATGATCACCAGGATCTATTTTCAGGAGCTCCGGGGAGATGACCCTCCTGCGATACAGTTCAAAAAAGGTTCGGGCAGTGGCATTCACATCGGCAGAGGCATTGTGGGCTTCCGCAAAGGCTTCTGAAAACAGAATCCCGTAGAGTTCTTCCAGCTTCGGGGATTTGTAACGGTTGCCACGTCCCGGCAGCTTACAGAACTCGCGTGTAAGTTCCATGGTACAGACCGATGGTGTCGTGAGCAGCTTGTTGTCAATTTTTGCACGCAGGAATTCTGCCGCGGTGATCTTCAGGTCGAATTGTACGTTGTGCCCGATAATGAATGAGGCGCGATCTATGGCACTGGCAAATTTCTCAAGCGCTTCCGCAACCGGGATGCCCGTCTCCACTGCCAGTTCAGTGGAGATGCCATGGACCTTTTCCGCGGAATAAGGGATCTCATATCCATCCGGACGGATCACCAGGTTTTCCACCTCCATTAGACTGCCTGTCTTGTCGTGGAGCTGCCAGGCGATCTGGACCACGCGGGGCCAGTTGTCCAGCTGTTCGATCGGGGCATTGTCACTCTTGGGCAAACCGGTGGTCTCCGTGTCAAATATTAAAAACATAGGCTGTTTTTCGGGATCTAGTAGGTTAATATTCAGCTATATAACAAAATGAGGCGCCAGGTTATAAAGGTAGGAATTTGTGGCCATAATCTGCCAGATGTTGATAAGTTTTGAGAATCAGGCATGGGGGTTGAGGGGAGGACACCTGATGTGTAAACAGGCAGCATGGCATCTTGTACTATTCTCCGATCTGTGCTGGTTCTGCGCACCGGTAATTCCTCCCCAACGACAGCTGTTTCCCCGGCATAGCCAGGTAACGACGTAACATTTCTGCCTGGTGCAACGTAATAGATGTGCAGGACACAGCATATCAGGATCCTGGACACGCAGGGATGCTTCCTGCCCTGGGAAACGTGGATGCTTCCTGAAGTGGGAGAACGAGGCTGCTGCCTGCCCGGGGAAATTGTGAATGCTTCCTGACGTGGGAGAACGAGGCTGCTTCCTGCCCGGGGAAATTGTGAATGCTTCCTGACATGGGAGAACGAGGCTGCTTCCTGCCCCGGCAAACCCGGATGCTTCCTGTGCCGGGAAAGGAAAGCGTGGGTATTCATTGCATGGAAAAAAAAGGGATACCCACGGTGTTGACCGGGGGTTCAAAACAGATGTGGCTCGATTTTTGATGCATTTTAAAAAAAACAATGTTATGGAAAAAAGAATTACACTCCTGTTGATGGTATTTTTTATTTCCTTCTCTGTAAGTGCTGTCCATATGGGTTTCCAAAACGAGAAACCCCTGAACATATATCCCAATCCCGCAACTGATCAGCTGAATGTTGAATTCAGCACGGAAAATACCATCTTACCGGAGATCAAGATCTTCGATCTTACAGGCAAGATGGTCCGGCATTTCGATAAAGCGTTCCTCCTGAATCACGAGGTGTTCAAGGCGGATCTTGACATCAGTGACCTGAATACCGGAATCTATTTCGTCAAGGTGATCCAGGGCGAAAAAACCTGGTCTGAGAAGCTTGTGGTGAAATAGTCATCGATATGTGAGCAATACAGAACCTAACAAGAAAGATTGGGAGACCAGGCACGGGGTGACTCCATTTTATCAGAATGTTATTTCAGAGGGAATTGAATTATGAAAGATTCTGATTGTTACGATTACGGGGTACGATTCTATGACCTGGCGCTGATCGGGGCACGTGATTGATCCCGTAGATAAATGTTCCGGTACATTTCTACAGGCTTCTTTGAATCAGCGGAGTGTAACTCGTAGTGTGATTTTATTTTCTGCATAATTCTTTGCAAATAAACCCGGAAAGATTACCTTTGCAGCCACGTTTTTTGAAAGGTTATTCATTTAAATTAAACAAGTATGCCTGTTAAAATCAGATTAGCGCGACGAGGTCGCAAGTTTTCAAAGATCTACTCCATTGTAGTTGCTGATGGCAGGGCGCCACGAGATGGTAAGTACATTGAAACGTTGGGACAATACAATCCCAATACAAATCCTGCTACCATTGATCTGGACTTCGAACGTGCACTCGAGTGGGTGCAGAAGGGCGCTCAACCTACAGATACCTGTAGGGCCATCCTCTCCTATAAAGGGGTAATGTACAAAAAACACCTCCTGGAAGGTGTGAGAAAAGGAGCGTTTGACGAAGCGGAAGCTGAAAAGCGTTTCCAGAGCTGGATGAAGGAAAAAGAAGCCAAGATCCAGGCCAAGGTGGACAAACTCCAGAATGATGCGGAAGCACAGAAGAAAGACCGGCTGACCGCAGAAACAAAGATCAAGGAGGAACGTGCACTTGAAATCGAGAAACAAAGATCCGAACTCCTTGCAGAGGAAGCAGCCGAGAAAGAAGGAGATGCATCTGAAGACGCAGAAGAGGCAGCTACGGATGCTGCTGAAGAGACTGCAGCAGAAGCGCCGCAAGAAGAAGTGAAGGAGGAGGCAAAAGCCGAAGCTCCTAAAGCAGAAGAAGCTAAGGAAGAATCAATGGAGGAGGCAAAAGCCGAAGCTCCCAAAGCTGAGGAATCCAAGGAGGA
>CAYOSB010000181.1:3479-8101 GCA_964406495.1 uncultured Bacteroidaceae bacterium
GCCCAAAGCAGAAGAAGTAAAGGAAGAGAAAGCCGAAGAGAAGAAAGAAGAACCCAGTGAAGAGCCCAAAACTGAGGAGAAGAAAGAGGAAGCAAAAGCTGCGGAGCCCAAAGAGGAACCGAAAGCTGAAGATGTGAAGGAAGAAAAAGCTGAGGAGAAGAAGGAAGAAAAGAAATCAGAACCTGAGGCTGAGGAGAAGAAAGAAGAAGCCAGTGAAGAGCCCAAAGCAGAAGAAGTAAAGGAAGAGAAAGCCGAAGAGAAGAAAGAAGAACCCGGGGCTGAGCAGAAGAAAGAAGCATCCAAAGAAGAGCCAAAGGCTGAGGAGAAAAAGGAAGAGAAGAAAGAGGAACCTGCAGCTGAGGATAAGAAAGACGAGGAGAAGAAGTAACATTAAATTCCCGAAGCATGCCTGAAACGGGGAACCATATCGGCACCCTGGTCAAACCACACGGTTACAAAGGTGAAATGCTTATAAAAGGGAAACCTGAAATACTTCAGAAACTTACAGAAGGAATCCCATTGTTCATCGCCATAGATGGACAGCGGATTCCTTTTTTTATTGAGGAGATTTACAATGACACCCCGACAGAGAAGGTGATCATCAAATTCGAATTCATTGATTCAAAGGATACGGCCGGACGATATGTGTCATGTGAAGTGTATTCCGATCCTGAACCTTCACCCGGGTCCGGCTCGAACCCGCTGCTTTCCGATTACCTGGGATTTCGATGCACCGATCGCTCCTCGGGAGCAGAACTTACGGTTACTGATTTTATTGAAAGTACGGAAAATCCAATCCTGGTGCTGGATCACAAAGGCAACGAGGTCCTTCTGCCGCTTCATGCAGATTTTATTCTGAATGTGGATCCGGAAGCCCGGACGATCGAAGCATTTTTCCCGGAAGGCCTGCTGGAATAGCCGGGCTTATAGCTTAAGACACCGGGCATCGTGCAAATATTCGAAATTGGCGATTTCCATTTGACTGCAGGTATAGGATCGCCTGAAGTTCGAAACCACATGCGCAGCACCGCAATATAGCTCAACAGAATTCTCAGAGGGACTGCCGGAGCAGGCAGGCTTGAATATTATTTTCTCAGGATCTCAATCTGACCACCCGGACCCAGCTTGATGATCGATGAGGGCCTGGCTTTTGCCAGGTCATCCTGCCGCCACTTCACAACATAGTCCACCTGGTTCATTAATACCGGATCAATCTCATCGAAATTAGCCGGAGAGGGTTGACCTGAAATGTTGGCAGAGGTGGAAACGATCGGTTTTCTGAACCTGGAGATGAGCCTGGAACAAAATTCGTCAGAGGTGACCCGGATCCCGATGGTGCCGTCTGCACTCACCAGGTTTGGGGCCAGGTTCTTCGCGCCGGAATAGATGATGGTCAAAGGTGTGGTGGCCGCCTCCAGCAGTTCCCAGCCAACCTCAGGTATCTCGCCGACATACGCTGGCAACATTGCCTCAGCGTGCACCAGGACCAGCATGCTTTTTGAATCTTCACGCTCCTTGATCTCATAGATACGCTGTACGGCGTCAGCATTTGTGGCATCACAACCGATCCCCCAGATGGTATCGGTGGGATACAAAATCACACCACCATTGCGGAGAACTTCAAGCGCTTTGTTGATATCTTCATTCATGACATGCATTCTTTATAAACTTTCATCAACTCCGGGATGGTATGTTCCTCCCTGAATTGCCGGGCATGTGCTTTTCCCTTGTCAACCATCTCCTTCCGCAGGGAACGGTCTTCCACTACTTGTTGAATTGCGTATGCAAGGGCTTCCACATCCCCCGGCTCCACCAGCAAACCTGCATCGCCTGCGGTTTCCTCAAGACATCCTCCCTTCGATGTGATCACAGGCACGCCGGAGTTCAAGGCCTCCAGTACGGGGATTCCAAATCCTTCGTATGATGAAGGATAGATGAATGCTTCCGATTGCTGGTAAATCCCGGGCAGATCGGCATTGTCTATGTGATGGTGGAAATGGATATTTTTTACCTGTTGCTCCCGGATGTAACTGCTGATTTTGTCGAAGTAGGGGGTCTTTCCACCCACTACCACCAAGGGGATGTCGATCCGGTATTCGTGCAGGGCGCGGATGATGGTAAATAAATTTTTACGTTCCTCGATGGTTCCGACATACAGCAGGTATTGATCCGGCAACGCATATTTCTCACGGATCCTGGCACGTTCAGCTGGCTTTACAGCATCGTAAAACCATGGATTGCATCCCTGGTAAACCACCCGGATCTTTTGCTCGTCTGCATCCAGGAGTTCAATGAGATCATTTCGTGTCTGTCCGCTGATGGCAATGATCCGGTCAGCAGACCTGACGGCATTGAGGGTTTTCCGGAAATAGATGCGCCGGTCGATCCTTGGGTATAATTCAGGATGCCGGAGGAAGATCAGGTCATGGATGGTGACAATGGTTTTCACGCATGTTCGTTCCATTGCAAAAGGCAGTTCGTTGGAGAGTCCATGATAAATGTCTACCCCGTCATTCAATAGCTGCTTCCTTATTCCGTAGCTTCGCCAGAAGGAGTTAAGTGTCTTCGCCCAGGCAGTTGCCGGCATGGCTACATTTGCATTGCCGGGTGGCGCATAATTGAGATCTTTGCCTTTTGATGGAGTATACAGGGTATATGCATGTTCTGGATACATCCTGCACAGGCCATTGATGGCGGTGCGGCTGTAGTTTCCCAGCCCGGTATTGTTTGTGAAAGCCCGTTTTGCGTCAAAACCTAAATGCATCAGACAGCAACATTATATTCACGCAATGCATCATTCAGCGAAG
Organism: uncultured Bacteroidaceae bacterium; assembly: GCA_964406495.1. Lineage (GTDB taxonomy): Bacteria > Bacteroidota > Bacteroidia > Bacteroidales > M55B112. The sequence goes on from CAYOSB010000181.1 coordinate 6,287, forward strand.
TCTTCAGGTCTGTTGAGGGTTTACGGGTCCCGACGATCAGGGCACAGGCCACCTGGTAATCACCCGCCGGAAACGATTTGGTGTATGATCCCGGGATCACTACGGAACGTGCGGGAACCACACCCCGGTGCTCAACCGGTTTTTCTCCCGACACATCAATGATACGGGTGGATTTCGTAATGACAACATTGGCGCCCAGTACGGCTTCTTTTTCCACTTTTACTCCCTCAACAACGATGCTCCTTGATCCGATGAAACAGTTGTCCTCGATGATCACGGGTGCGGCCTGTACAGGTTCGAGTACACCGCCGATCCCTACGCCACCACTTAAATGTACATTTTTTCCTACCTGGGCACAGGAGCCCACAGTGGCCCAGGTATCTACCATGGTGCCGGATTCAACGTATGCGCCGATATTGATATAGGAGGGCATCATGATCACCCCTTTGTCAATGAATGCCCCGTACCTTGCAATGGCATGCGGAACGACGCGGACACCTTTTTCCATATATCCTTTTTTCAGGGGGATCTTGTCGTGGAACTCAAAGGGAGGGACTTCAATGGTTTCCATCTTCCGGATCGGAAAATACAGGATTACCGCTTTCTTCACCCAGTCATTTACTTTCCAGGAATCACCTGCTGGTTCAGCCACCCTGATCTCGCCGTTGTCGAGCATCCTAATAACTTCTTCGATGGCTGTTCTGACTTCTTTTTCTTTCAGTGATTCCCTGTTCTCCCAGGCATTTTCAATGATCTTCCTGTGCTCCATGTGTTGTGATTTTAATTGGTTGCGAAAATAGTTAAAAAAATGAACGGCTCAAATTGACTTTATTGAATGACTGGTGCAGACTTTCTGCTGTGCAGTACTGCCCTTACACTCCTTGCAAGAAGGTAAAGGATTACCAGGCTGAAGATGATCGTAGCTCCAGAGGGAATGTTCAGGAAATAAGATGCAATCAGCCCGATCAGTGCACCAATAAATCCAATGATCACAGACCAGGCCAGTATTTTTCCAAAATTGCTGGTGAACAGGTTGGCAGTATTCTGGGGAATGGTCAGCAGGCTGAGCACCAGGATGATTCCTGCAACACGAATACTGAGCACAATGGTGAGTGCCACCAGGATGATGAGCATATAATTGACCAGCATCACAGGTATTCCGCGGGTGCGGGCAAATTGTTCGTCAAAAGAAACAAACAGGATAACGCGGTAGAAAAAAATAAAAACCAGTGCCACAACCAGGGTCAGGGCAAGCATGAGTGCAAGGTCGATAAGGGTGACCGTAATGATGCTACCGAATAAAAAACTCATCAGGTTAGGAGAATAGCCAGGCGTGAGATAGATGAATATGATGCCGATGGCCATACCGAGGGACCACATTACGGCGATGAGCGAATCGTTGCGGATCAGCTTCTTGCGTGTAAGGTGCTCCGTGGTGATCGCAGCAATGAGTGCAAACACGGCGGCACCTGCCATAGGAGCCCATCCTAAAAAATAGCTGATACCGACACCTCCGAACGAAGCATGCGTGATCCCACCGCTGATGAATACCATCCTGCGTGCAACAATGTATGTGCCGATCAGTCCGCACGAAACAGACATCAGGAATGCCGCGGAAAAAGCGTTCCTGAAAAATTCATATTCAAATAGTCCGATCAGGTCCATGTTGTTCGTTGTATTTGTGTGTTTCTTTGATTCTTAAAATTCATCTCCTTATATCATTGCTTTACTGAACCTTTAGCTTGGCGAATCCAAATATCTGTGCCCAATGATGACCGTTTTTCACGGAGGTAAATCATCCTGCAGGAAATATAT
>CAYOSB010000182.1:0-8087 GCA_964406495.1 uncultured Bacteroidaceae bacterium
CGCTCCTTACAGTTGACAGCAATAACAAAAAGGATATTTATGCATCTAAAAGAAAACATAACAGTAATCAAGGTATGAAAAAACATATTGTATCTGTCCTTCTCCCGCTGTTCCTGTTTGCAATGGCAAGCACAAGCAACGGGCAAACGAAGGTCACCGGGTTCGTTTACGAAGATCTGAACGGGAACAACACGTTCGATAAAAAAGAAAAAGGGATCAGCGGCGTGGCGGTTTCCAATGGCAAAGAGGTTGTGCTCACCGGGAAAAAAGGGAAATACCAACTTCCCGTGCAGGATGACAACATGATATTCGTGATCAAACCATCCGGGTACCGGCCCGTGACAGATGCGTTCAACATTCCGCAGTTTTATTATATCCACAAACCCGGTGGCTCACCTGCACTTAAATATTCAGGGACCGCGCCCACCGGACCGCTTCCTGAGCAAGTAAATTTCGGACTCGTTCCGGTGAATGAGCCCGATGCATTCAGGATACTTGTCTTTGGGGATCCCCAGCCCTACACCAAAGAGGAAGTGGACTATTTTCACCGTGCGGTGGCCGCTGAACTGAGCAATGTACAGGACGTTGCCTTTGGAATTTCCATGGGCGACCTGGTGGGGGATACACTCGATCTCCTGCATCCCTACAAAGCAGCAGTGCGAGAAGTGGGCATCCCCTGGTACAACGTGCTTGGGAACCATGATATCAATTTTGATGTGGAACATGACAGCCTGAGCGATGAGACCTTTGAAACACATTTCGGACCTGCTACCTATTCATTTAATTATGGCAAGGTACATTTCATTATTATCGACGATATCCTGTATCCCGATCCCAGGGGTGAAAGGGACTATTGGGGCGGATTGCGCGAGGACCAGTTCACCTTTATTGAAAATGACCTGAAACATGTCCCGAAAGATCACCTCGTGGTGCTGGCATTTCACATCCCGATCAGTAAAAACGAGGTGTCCGGACCTTTTAATCCCGAACACCGCAACCGCTTGTTCGGCCTGCTTAAGGAGTTTCCGCATAATCTGTCGATGTCGGCACATACCCACATCCAGAACCAGGTCTTTTTTGATTCCGAACATGGATGGCAACAGGAGGGCAGGCACCATCACTACAATGTTGGTACCACCTCCGGCGACTGGTACAGTGGAAAGCTGAATGAAAAAGGGATTCCCATTTCAACCATGCGGGACGGAACCCCAAAGGGGTATGCTTTCATCAATTTCGACAAAAACAAGTATTCCATTGACTACAAAGTATTCGACAAAGATCCGGAATATAAAATGGCGGTTTTTACTCCCAGGGTAGTGAAGCAGCATACCTGGGCCAACGCACAGATCGTGGTCAACTTCTATATCGGCAGCCCTGAAGACTCCCTGTTTTACAAGATTGATGATGGTGAATGGAAAAAGATGTGGCACAGGCCGGTCCACGACCCGTTTTATGTCCGTGATATCATTGACTGGGATTTTTCCGACACCCTCTTCCCCGGCAGCAGGCCCTCCAATCCTGTTGAAAGTTCACATACCTGGACAGGCCGCCTGCCTACCGACCTGGAAGAAGGGGAACATACTGTCTACATCCGCGCCATTGATATGTTTGGAAGAGAGCATACTGCTGAGCGTAGTTTCAGGGTTGTTGCATGGTAAGGCTATTTACTGTTTCGTTCCAACAATTTTGCATTGAAATTGGCTATCGTTTCAATACCTGGTCCCAAAAATTATGTCAACATCCATAGCTGCTTATTTGATATATCAAGCGCAGGTATTTACATTTTAAAAGGCCATGTTCATGGCAAATTCCAGGATAAAAACATCATCATTCGAGAGTTCAATGTACTTCATTGTTGAACGAAGCCTTTCCAGTTCACTAATAAATATATCCGATTTTAAAGCAATAATAGCACCTGAACCGGAAGTATTACCCACCGGAATTACCTTATCTTGTAACTCGGCGGGTATTAATCCGATGGTTACTGCACTTTCTACTTTGATGTAATTTCCAAGACCTCCGGCAAGGTACACCGCATCCAATGCATTCACAGATAGCCCGGCACGGAACAGTAGCGTATTGATCCCTGCGTGCACCGCACTTTTGGCAAGTTGAAGTTCACGGATATCAGCTTGTGAGATTACGATCGGGGTGCCTGTCCGGGTCTTTCCTGAACCTGCCACTTCATAATCGGATTCCAGCAACCCATCTTTGTCGATAATGCTCTTTTCTACCATAAAAGCAACCAGGTCAACCAATCCAGAACCACAAATTCCGGCAGCCGGCTTGTCTCCGATCGTATGATATCCGTTAAGAGGACTAAACCGGTGTATGGCGCCATCGAATGCCCCCATGCCATGCTCAATAGCAGCCCCTTCAAAAGCCGGACCGGCTGCTGTAGCACAACAGTAAGTTCCATCAGGTGTAACCAACACCAATTCGCCATTTGTGCCAATATCAATAAACAAATAATTCAGGTGATGTTCGGGTGGAGCCAGGGAAGCAACACCGGCAAGGATGTCTGATCCAATATAGGCCGATACTGAAGGCAATACCTTCACAAATCCATCAGGATTTCCCCGCAAACCCGTTTCAGAAATCCTATGCTCCCGGATATCTGAAAATACCGGAGTGAATGGAACAAAAGCCAGTGTTCGCGGTTCCACACCCAGGAACAGGTGAAGCATTGTAGTATTCCCCGTAACGACAATTTTCACCAGGTCGCTTTCAGATACCTCCTGGTCTTCCAAAAAGCTTTGCAGCACACTATTAATACCATCAATCAGAACTTTTTGCAACGTAGTGGTTCCCGCTTCATGACTGATGGTATAATTGATCCGTGAAATAACATCTGCGCCATAACTTCCCTGGGGATTCATCATCGACCGCGTTTCAACCATCGTCCCGTTAACTAGCTGTACCATATATAAAGCAATAGAAGTGGTTCCTATATCTATTGCCACTCCCATGGGGTTTGTCGACATTTCGACCGCTTCCCCGGGCATCAGCGGAAGTTCCCTGAGGTACTCATATTGTGCCGTCAGCACTGAGGATTCGAGTGGCTCCGGGAGATAAACTTCCAGGTCATCCCGAATGATAAAAACACAGGCATTCACATAATCTCCCCCGGAAAGCTTTACACGACATTTTCCACATGTACCATTACCGCCGCAGGGTGCCTGCAATTCAAACCCGGCATTTCTGATGACATCAAGCAAGCGCGCTCCCCGGTTTGCTTCGATTTTCCGCGTCCTTCCACGGTCATGCATGATCAGTTGTGGCATTATCCGATCGTTTTTCGCTGTTTCACATCCCTGTAAATGCAATTGACACTGGAACAGGAATGACATATATATCGTTGATACTTCACCTTCCCGCCTGCTCCGATTATACCGCTCACTGATTTAACCGGGAGCATCAACATACTTTCGGTAAGCGTAACCCCGCAAAAATTATCCGGGAGCAATCTGAACAATGCCTGTTGTTCGCTTACATTCCAGTCGCAATAACCCGGGCTGTAGCGATTTGTAACCTTCCAACCCTGTTTTTGCATGCGATCGAAAAGTGTTTTATGAATCCTGTCCATCGCCTCTTCAACTAATACGGATCCAATAACATCGGCCACGTAAGCAGATATGGTATCTCCTTCCTGGGTTAGCTTTTGTATGCGTTTACCTACCTCTCCGCCGGCAGTGCAAATAAACAGGGCGACTACTTCTGATCCCTTCAGTTTCGAAATAACCTGCCGGCCAGCCTGGAAACGTTCTCCCCCAAGCATTAACAGTTCACTCTGATCATCCAGTTCAACCTCCTCGATCAATCGGTACCCACCCTGTACCCCCCGAGAGGAAGCCGCTGCTTCAACTTCTCTTGCTATAATACTGGCAAATGGCTCCTGGTTTTTGTTGTTCTCCATATGCATGAGCCTGAAAATATCAGCAGGCTCCAACCATATCTCGCCAGGTTTAAATGTGACAACTTCCTGCATCATATGTTGGTATGACTTAAAAATTTGTTGCGCAATGCTTTAGGCGTCAGGGATTCACTAAATGCGATCATCTCAGATGGCCCCACGTAAGATGCTATCTTTTCAAGGCTTACGGAACCAAACACAACCTGCAGGCCAATGACATTTCCTTCCGTAGTATTTACAAATCCTTTAATCCGAAAACACACCTCCTTGATTTCCCAAATAAACGCCTCCAGCCCTTCCATTGAAATCTTTTGCTGAATACGTAACACGGACACCTTTACATCGGGCCTCCCTCCCGATTCTGACCTGCCAAAAGCAGCAGCTGCTTTGTGCGACTGGAATTCAGACAAATAGTCTTCATCTGCATCAAATTGACAAAAAGAAGTTTCTGTGATCTTTGCAAATGGATTCAGTTCCTTGATGCCCGCATATATATCGCGGAAATCCCCTGGAAATACATCAGTTTTATTGATCATTACCCGATCGGCCACCATGACCTGGTGCCTGTATCTTGTCATTAATTGCATCCCCTTTGTAAAATGCGGGGCATCAACGATTGTGATTATCTGAGCCAAGTGCAACTGCTGATTGATGACAGGATCCTGGAGCAACTCAAGGATGTTAATGGGATCTGCAAGGCCGGAAGATTCCAGGAAGATCATGTCAGGTTCATCCTCAGCAATTACCTTTTTGAGCGTTTGAATAAACGTTCCCAACATGCATACACAAAAAACAGAACCATTGTTTAACTCTTGCAATTTGAAAGGCTGCCCGGTTCGTTCTAGCTCCTCTCCGTCAGTACCACTGCCTGCAAATTCATTTTGAATAATCGCAATTCGTTGATGGGTTGCATATGTATTCAGAATATTTTTTAAAAAGGTAGTTTTACCACTACCCAAAAATCCAGTTATCAAATAAAACCGTGTCATATCTGTTGGCCCGTATTATATTTCCCGATCCTTTGCTTGTATACCCCTGTCGAAGGCAGGCAGGAGCTGAATTCAATTTCTATTTTAATCACTACTGTTGTAATGTGCCGGACACCAGTAAATCATCAATTGCAGTATCCGTTGCCATTGCAGACATCAATACCATTGGATATCGATCCCTGAATATCCCCCGGGAACTCCATGGAGATTGATCAACAGGGGCCCGCCACCATCTCCCCTCACCCGCACATACAATTCAGAACCAGGTACCCGGATCATGACCTCATCATCGGTACTGTTCACCTGCGGCGATTGCCTGCATGAAGAAAATAAGATCGCTGTTCCGATCAGAAAAAGTATCAGAAACAATTGTATCGTGTCGGTTACATGTCGATGACCCCGGGATTTGATCATATTTTTTCGCGTGTATATACGGCAATGTACAACTTTTAGTTCAACCTAGCGAATAAAATTCCGTTAACGTACACGGCAGTTTGATTTTTTCTGTTATATTTGTAACCGTTAACGTACACGGAGATGAACGCCACACCGTTCAGGAAAGACAACAACGCGGAGAACGCGAACAGGTAAAGAACGAATGACAACAGGCAACGAAAAAAGAGTAGGTATAAAGGATATTGCTGAAAAAGCGGGCGTGTCCATCGGAACCGTCGACCGGGTATTGCATATGCGCGGGGAGGTAAGCGAAACGACAAAAACAAGGGTACTTGAAATCATAGAACAATACGGGTATACCCCGAATGTCATTGCCCGGACGCTCTCCTCGAAAAAGGAGATACGTATCGGGATCGTGATTCCCGATTCCAGTGATCATAACCCCTACTGGGAGATGCCGATCCAGGGAATCACCAAAGCCGCCGCAGAACTGAACCGGTATAATACCGGGATCATCTATGAATTTTTCGATGCTTCCGATGAGTCAAGTTTCAGGGAGGCCTTCAATAAGGTCAGTGAACAGGCGCCTGACGGAATGATAGTGAACCCGGTATTCGGACACAATTCACTGGACCAGATCCACCAGCTGGATGAAGCCAGGATCCCATACGTCTCCATCGAGGTCAACCTTGAAGGCATCGACAAGCTCGGACACTTCGGACAGGATGCATATCAGAGCGGAAGGGTTGCAGCGAGCCTGGTGGAAGCGGGTGTTCCCGGATTGTCGGGCATGCAGGAGCAGGAAAAGGAGGCAGAAGAGGGAAAAGCTTTCAAACTGCCGGAGAAAGACGAGCTACCAGAGGTGCTGATCATTAAACAGACCAGCAAGAAAATCTTCTCAAAACACATCGAATCGCGTGTCAGCGGGTTCCTGGAGTATTTCAGCGACAACCTTCAGAAGGAAAACCGCTTACAGGTCCACCCAGAAATCGTGGAGATCGATCTTTCGCAGAAGGGAGAACCGGATAAATCACTGGAGGCAATCCTGGCACAACACCCGGAAATCAAAGCGGTATTTATCCCTAATTCCAGGGCATTCCTGGTGGCAGATTTTATTGACAGGAAGCACCTGGACGGTTATTTCGTGGTAGGGTATGATATCATCGACGAGAATATTGCACACCTGGAAAAGGGTACAATCGATTTCCTGATTGCCCAACGGCCGCATGAACAGGCCTACAATGCGATCATGGCCCTGTCTGAGCACCTGCTCACCGGGAAAGAGATCGATCCGACCCACTACAGCCAGATTGATATTATTAACAAGGAAAATATAATGTACTATAAAAACAAATAATCATGGGAATGGAACAAACATGGCGATGGTACGGACCATCTGATCCGGTAACCCTCGCAGATATAAGACAGGCAGGAGCAACAGGTATTGTCACCGCACTTCACGAGGTGCCCATTGGGGAAGTATGGACAGAGGAAGCGATCATGGACAGAAAACGGCACATCGAATGGGATGACACCACTAAACCCGGGCGACCGCGTGGTCTGACCTGGTCGGTAATCGAAAGCATCCCGGTACACGAGGACATCAAGCAGGGGAAACCTACCCGCACCCGGTGGATCGAGAATTATAAACAGAGCATCCGCAATGCAGGGAAAGCAGGGATCCCGGTGGTAACCTACAACTGGATGCCGGTGGTGGACTGGACACGCACCAACCTGGAGATGAAGCTGGAGGACGGAGCGAGGGCCCTGCAGTTCAGCATGAACGAATACATGGCATTTGACCTGTTCATCCTGCACCGCAAGGATGCAGAAAAAGAATACACAGAAGAACAGATCTGCGCAGCCAAGCAGACGTTTGAATCCATGTCTTCTGAGCAACAGTATGTATTACAGAACAACATAATTGCAGGTTTGCCGGGCGGGCAGGAAGGCTATTCACTGGAGGATTTCCGGAAGCGCCTGGAGGAGTATAACGAGATCACTCCCGAGATCTACCGCGAGAACCTGGTCTATTTCCTGGAGCAAATTGTTCCGGTCGCCATTGAATCAGGTGTCAGGCTGGCCATTCATCCGGATGATCCGCCTGTTTCGCTGTTCGGACTGCCGCGGGTCGTCAGCACAGAGTCGGATCTGCAGTACATTGTAAATACCGTGGACAGCATCTACAACGGACTCTGCATCTGCACGGGGTCCCTGGGTGTACGGCCGGACAATGACCTCCCGGGGATCGTGGAACGGCTGGGCGAAAAGATCAATTTCCTCCACCTGAGAAGCACGCAGCGGCATATCGACGGCAGTTTTCATGAAGCAAGCCATCTCAGGGGCGATGTGGATATGTACAATGTGATCGTGGCGGTACTCAAGGAACAGAAGAAGCGGCATGCGGCCAACCGGCGGGATGAAAACATCCCCATGCGGGCCGATCATGGCCATACCATCCTGGATGACCTGAACAAAAAGACCAATCCCGGTTATTCCGCGATCGGGCTGCTGCGCGGGATGGCAGAATTGCGCGGTCTTGAACTGGGTATTGAAAAAAGCGGGGTGGTATATAATTAGCGGCCCGATATTGGGTCGTGAACACAATGGCAACCGCCTCCTGCCCGGAGCACATTTATGCCATTCAGGAGATGAAACACGATGCACCTGGCAATAACCATAATAACTTTAACTTATTATATTGCTGATCGTTAATTAAAACACATACTTATGAAACCTTCATCATTGAGCATTTTAATTTGGCTTCGCCGAGCTAAAGGTTCAGCGGA
>CAYOSB010000183.1:0-8026 GCA_964406495.1 uncultured Bacteroidaceae bacterium
TGCTGAAAATTTTACCTATTAAAAAACGGAGTGGTCACATGAAAAAAGAAACCGGTCATGCCATACCTGTTCACTGCATATTCCACACCGAGAACTTTGTCGTAATAAGTTACAAAATCAATACCTACTCCCGCGCTGTATTGCCAGCTGTTCACCATATTATTGGAGGGATCCATCGGGAAAGGGTCGTTCACATAGGCCACATCCCCCAGCAGATTCAGGTATATGGCATAATGTACCTTGCTGAACTGCTGCATATTCAGAAAGGGGACGGAGAACCGTCTAGGTGCCACCACCTGGTATTTGAAGATGACTTTATTGATGAAATAATCTGTTCCGTCAATGACAAAAGCATCATAGCCGGTCAGATTTTCAGCATACCCCAACCCTTTTTTCAGGATCAGGGGCACCTCTTTGTTGGTAGTAACCCTCCCTTTGACAACGTTTGCAAAATAGAACCGGTTAGCAAGCTTTTTATGATAGAACAATGTGCTTTCAAACTCCCAGTTTCCAAATGGATAATCGTTGATAATTCCCAACCCAAACCGCTGTACCTTTACCTTAAATGCAGAGCCTTGAAGTGGATAAACCTTGGAGTCCCGAACATCATGCTGAAACACATAATTGACTTTAAAATGCTGGTAGCGTGTAAACCCATTCCCAAAAAAATCGGGGTTCAGCATTGCTACGGTATCGGTGATCCACTCATCCATAAAATGGATCCTGATCCTGTGCCTTGAATAAAGCTGGGGCCGGTAAGAATATGCGATGAATGCATCGGTTATATTGAAGGAATAATTCTCGTCGTCTCGAAAAAATACCGGCTGGTTTTCCCGCGTGGTGTAATTGATCCGGTGCTGCCTGCTCAAGCTGTAACTCAGTGAAAGCTTATGGTTTTCATCAATTCCAAGATTTGGTTTTTCATACTGTAGCACATATTGTTCCTTGTATCCCAGCCTGATCTTTGTATTCAACAATTCATTCCTTCCCCTGAAATTGTTCCATTTGAGCCACATGCCGTAATTCAGACGGCTCCACCGGGGCTCCCGAAGGAAGGTGCTCAGGTTGCGTTCACCATGCTCAAAAATGGGTGTGGGCCAAATGTACCAACGCTCCTGGAGATCCACCAGTACATCAATCCTGTTGCCAGGATAATGCGAAGCATCAAACGTCACAAAATTGAACAGGGAAAGGTTCAACAGGTTTTCCCGGCTTCTTTCCAGTGCAGGGATAAGGTCCATTTTATCAATCGTATCTCCGGGTGAGAAAACCAGCTCGCGAAGTATAATATTCCGCCTGGTCACTTTATTGCCGGTGATCACCACCTCGCGCACCACCAGCTGGTGATCGGGCACGACTGCAGATTGCTGTCCCGACAAATTCAGCAATGACCATCCACCCATCACAAAAACCAACAAATACTTCACTTTGATCATCTGCCTGAATTAAACGAGATTGCAAAGGTAGCAAAGAAAGTGCATTCCAGGTAAATAACGAAATATTTGACTGCAGATTGTTTCCTCGAATGATCTTCAGCATAGATTTTTAAAACATATGCTGAAAATATCCGCTGCTCATTTATTGTCCTCTGATTCTGAAAGGAGTGCTGCGGCTACCTTCATGTCTGAAGGAAAGGTGATCTTGATGTTCTCGATGTTTCCCGGCACCAGGTTGATCTGCCCAAAATAAGACTCAAACACAGATGCATCATCGGTATATGTTTGTTCGAGGCTGTTCTCGTAGGCGGTCAGTAATTTATGTGCCTGGAACACCTGGGGGGTCTGAACACGTTTTACATTGCTCCTGTCGAGCACATTACTCCCCATACCAATCACGGTCCTGAGCGAATCCTCAGCTTCAATCACCGGAATGGCACTCCCGTTTTTTGCTGCTTCTGAATAGCACTGTTCCAGGGTTTCCGTTGAAACCAGGGGCCGGACTGCGTCATGAATACCCACGATCTCATCCTGACCCACATTTTCCAGACCCTTCATCACGGAATGAAAACGTGATGCTCCTCCCGTGGTGATAATTACTTTCCGGGTGTTTGGATACCGCTCCTGTATGCTCTGCCAGACGATCAGGTGACTCTCTGGCAGGACCAGGATGATTTTCATTTTCGGATCGAATGCCATAAATTTTTCAATGGTCCAGATAATCACTGGTTTTCCAAGAATCTCCAGGAACTGTTTCGGGGTTTCCGACTGCATCCTGGATCCTGTTCCTCCGGCTACTACAACAACTGATCTCATCATATTATTTACTTAGAACCCACTAATTTATTAATAATTCCCGTGAAGGGCAATGATTACCTGCTGCAGACCTGTTGAACATGCTGCATAATATTTCAGAATCCACCGCCGCTGACCCGCCAGACTTGAACGGATCAACAATTTGTCTTACTTTTGCTTTCTGCATCTAAAAATCTGATACTTATGAGTAAGGAAGTTGTGATTGGCATCGACATAGGGGGTACCTACACCAAGTTGGGTATTGCCGACCGGGCTGGAAACCTGTATTACGAAGATTCCATCGAAACCGATACGTTTGAAGATCCGAACGCTTTCGTGGATGCCATCCACAGCCTGATCAAAAAGACTCTTAAAAAAAACAAAGAAGCCTTTAGCATCAAAGGGGTTGGTATCGGCGCGCCTAACGGCAATTATTACTCCGGGAATATTGAGTTTGCTCCCAACCTGGTCTGGAAAGGCGTGATCCCGATTGCTGAAATATTCAGCAATAAATTTAATCTCCCGGTAGCGCTCACCAACGATGCCAATGCAGCTGCAATCGGTGAAATGGTTTTCGGTGCAGCGCAAAACATGAAGAATTTTTTGATGATCACCCTGGGAACAGGGCTGGGCAGCGGCCTGGTCGTCAACGGGAACCTGGTATATGGTCATGATGGATTTGCCGGCGAGCTCGGACACGTCACTGTAGTGGAGGAGGGCCGAATGTGCGGTTGTGGAAAACGCGGATGTCTGGAAACCTATGTTTCTGCCACCGGAATCAAACGAACCCTGTTTGAATTGATGGCCACAGAAACCGAAGACTCCCCGCTTCGCAATATCTCTTTCAATCAACTCGAGGCCATCGAAATTACAAAGGCAGCAAACAAGGGTGATGTGCTGGCACAGAAAGCATTTGATAAAACCGGCATGATGTTGGGGAGCGCCCTGGCCAATACGGTCGCACATATCAGCCCACAGGCAATCTTCCTGTTTGGCGGACTGGCCAAAGCCGGTAAATGGATCTTTGAACCAACCAAAGTTTCCATGGATCAGCATGTACTTGAAATATTCCGCGGAAAGATCAAGATTCTCTCCTCCGCACTGCTTGATAAGAACATAGCAGTATTGGGCGCTGCAGCACTCATGTGGAAGGAGATGGACCAATAGAAAATCCTTTTCGCAAGTTAATGCTTATATTACCTGGTAAAAAGAGAATTAAGCGGTGTGAAGGAGATATCAAGGTTGCGAAAGAGATTTCTAAAGTCAAACGAGACTTCGTCTGTTGAATAATATTCCATTGTGTGAAGACGAAACGACAGGTGCCCACATCGTCCTGGTGACAGGTTTACTGGAAAAGGGGTCTGTCGCCCTCGTCCCCCGCTTCTCCCTCTTTCTGTGGGGGACTGTTGTTCGATCCCATTACATATGTAATATCGTGGTCCCAGTTTGCACGTACCCTGAGCTCTTTCGGATAGAACTCCACTCGTTCCGGCTGCCTTCCTTCCATATAATCCCCGGTATCCCACTCTCCGTTGGCGTTCCGGTCATGGATCAGTTTAATACTGTAGGTGTCCGGATCAATAAAATCAAACGTATAGGTATCAGAAGAAGCTATGGTGCGCTCCCGCACCATCCTGCCTTTTTTAAATAACTGGATCAGAATGGTATCCTTCACCTCCTCCAGCGTAAGGTTGATCTTACCGTATTCCGAAAGTGGCCTGATCTGGAATGCTGTCTCCATGGTATCATTGGTGATTCCATATATGTTGGTAATTGCCCCTGGATACATTACCAGTTTGTAATTTGCCTCCTCTTTCCAGGGATGACTGATCCTGACCCTCCGCATGTGCGTTGTATCTGTAAAAGCCACTGTCTCAACCGGTATTTCAACTGTATCCGGAATGATATACAGTTCAAACCGATCCGGATCGATATGATCAACCGGCTGGGGGATAGTGAATTTCAGGTCCTTTTCAATATGATGTTTCCCACGGTTCCTGATGGTTTTTACCTGTAGCCACTGCTCTTGCTGCTGGTTTTCCTCTTTTTTCCGGGTACTCGATTTTTCCTTTTTATCAATGTAGGAAAACAGCAAGGTATCCTTTGAAGCATAAGGCAATTCCATAGAATCAAGCACAGTATACTGCAGCGCAAGTTCGATCGAGTCGTACGAGGCCACAGTGGTATCAGCGAGCCAGAGCACAAGGCTGTCACGCGCACGTCCAAATTCAGGGATCAGGTCTTCCATACCCAGTTCGGGAGGATATATGGGCTTGTAAGAAAAACTATCCGTTAATGGCAGATGAAATACCATGTCCAGGAAATGCCGGTCATCCCGTTCATATTCCATGATATACTGATCTGTAGGTGCCTCTGTGAACATATAAAGATCCACAAAAAGGGAGTTGAAATCAGGTTGTTGGCGCTCCAGCGAATCCAGCAGCATGGCAATCGTATCAGCACTCATTCCTGTAGTATCGATAGACAATGCTGTAGTATCCGGTTGCAGATCGGTAGAGTCGTATACCCCTGTTTCCAACAGCAGGCGCCTGAAATATTCAGCATCCACCAACAAGCTGGTATCCAGGAATGCAATCTGTTCATTGGGCAGATCGTACAGGAAATTATTGTTCCCGTCTTTCAGCACAAACAACTTGTATTCTCCTTTCCGCAAGTTGTTCACTGCAAAATTTCCTTCTTTATCCGTTCGACCCACATAATACGGGATTTGCTTCAATGGCATGGTATCGGCCAATTCTGTATACAACATGACATAAATAGGAGATTCCGGTACCGTCAGGTCGAAGGCGTTCTTCAATGTTCCCTTAACAGATAGCGAATCAAGTTTGGGCCCGGTGGAAAAGACATATTCATAATTCAGCAGGACATTTCGTTCGTTCAGATCCTTGATCCCCTCCCCGAAATTAAACGTATAGGTAACATCATCCTTCAGCTCCTCTTCAAATTCAATGATCAGTGTTTTTCTTCTTAATCGCACCTCTGGCTGGGTTTCCATGGGGGGTGATACCACCAACTCCTGGGTGAAATTTCCCATATCAAGGTATTCATCGAAAGTGATCTCGATGCGCTTCTGTTCGAAATTCGTGGAATAATTCAATGGTTCGGTCTTGACAACAACCGGGGGGGTAACATCCTCCGGGCCACCCGTGGGTGCACCTTGCTGTGCACATCCGCCAAACAATATGATCGCTGGCAAAACAAACCAAAATAATATATACAGGTAATTTCTCATTCAGATGCACAAAGATATATATTCCATTCCAGCACACGTATAGATTATGTTTCTGAACTTCATTTTTTATCCGCACCAACAGATGCAGTCATCTCAATAATGGTTAACATCCCATAGCGTCTGTCTGTACAGTCGGTATAACCGGGTAATAAAGTTCGTGCTTTATGGACAGACACATATTTAAATAACTTACAGTAATAAAGAATAGTATATAAATTTGTAGCTTTAAACCCTCTAAAATCTGTTTGTTATGATATTGAACTATATTACGTGGGACGTGGATCCCGAAATCTTCAGCATAGGAGGATTATCCATTCGCTGGTACGGACTCATGTTTGCCATGGCATTCCTTTCGGGCTACCTGGTATTTACAAGGGCTCTCAAGATCAAACGACTCGATGCAGAAATGCTCGATCAGCTCCTGATCTATGTGGCTGTCGGAACAATCCTTGGAGCCCGGCTGGGACATTGTCTTTTTTATGAGCCATCGTATTACCTGTCCAACCCCATTGAGATCCTCAAGATCTGGGAAGGCGGCCTTGCCAGTCATGGTGCTGCCATAGGTATTGTTATTGCACTGTGGCTGTACATAAGAAAACACAAACTATCCTTCCTTTGGCTCATGGACCGTATTGTGATCGTGGTTCCCCTGGGGGGGGCCTTCATCAGGACCGGTAACTTATTCAATTCTGAGATATACGGCCGCGCCACAGATGTACCATGGGCTTTTCTATTCGTCCGTGATGTGGTAAGGGATCCCAATACCGGCGCGGTAATACCGAATGTGCCCAGTCATCCCACCCAAATCTATGAAGCACTCAGCTACCTGCTGATTTTTATTGTGCTGTTCATATATTTCAGAAGGAACCACGACAGGATACGCGATGGCCTGATCTTTGGCATATTCCTGATCCTGCTGTTCACCGCAAGATTCTTCATCGAATTTATCAAGCGTGACCAGGTCTCTTTCGAGTCCGGTATGCTGCTGAATATGGGACAATGGCTCAGCCTTCCATTTATATTGATCGGGATCGGGCTGATCTATTATACAAAGAAGCACCCTAAATATTTCTCAAAAGCACCCATACCAAAAAAGGATCCTAAAAAAGATCGCGGGAAGAAAAAGAAAAAATAATAGCAGATTCCAACTGGTAAACAAGGATCAAAAAGAACTTTCACCCGTATGAACACAGAAAATTTTTGGTTTGCATTTGGATTGACTGTTTTTGCCGGATTATCAACCGGTATTGGCAGTGCCCTCGCTTTTTTTACCAAAAAGACGAATACGAAGTTGCTATCCGCAAGCCTGGGTTTTTCTGCTGGAGTCATGATCTATGTCTCCTTCATGGAGATCATGGTCAAATCTAATGAATCCCTTGTTGCAGCCTTCGGAGATACAACAGGTTCCTGGATGACCGTGCTTTCATTCTTTGCAGGGGTATTGATCATTGCATTGATTGACAAACTGATCCCTTCGTATGAAAACCCGCATGAGATCCGCCGGATCGAAGAAGTTAAGAACGGTACCATTGCTCCCGATCCCAAACTGGTCAGGATGGGCCTGTTTACGGCCCTTGCTATTGCGATCCACAATTTCCCTGAAGGAATTGCCACATTTTTTGCCGGCCTGGCAGAACCGGAACTCGCAATCCCTGTTGCCATAGCAATCGCGATCCACAATATCCCGGAGGGGATCGCCGTTTCTGTTCCCGTTTCCTATGGCACAGGAAACAAAAAGAAAGGATTTTTCCTTTCCATGATCTCGGGGCTGGCAGAACCCGTGGGAGCACTGTTCGCTTTTCTCATCATCATCCTCTTTTTTGACGGGGCAAGCATTCCCAATAGCGTGTTTGGATACCTTTTCGGAGCAGTGGCCGGTATCATGGTGTTCATCTCTATTGATGAATTGCTGCCCACTGCGGAAGAATATGGACATCATCACTATTCCATATATGGATTTATCCTTGGTATGGCCGTCATGGCCCTGAGTCTTTTGCTTTTTATCTGAAATGACCGAACAAGCAAAAAAAAGAAAAAAACACCATCATCAGCCGCGAGAAATTAGCGGCAAGAACCTGCTGATTGCCACGCTGCTCAACCTGGTGATTACCGTGGTGGAAATTGCCGGGGGAATCCTCTCCAACAGCCTTGCTTTACTCTCAGATGCGCTGCATAACCTGAGCGATACCTTCGCAACCTTCATTGCCTATGTCGCCATCCGGGTGGGAAAGAAGAAACCGACTGTAAAAAAAACTTTTGGGTACAAACGCATTGAGATCCTGGCTGCAATGCTCAATGCAGTAATCCTGATTGTTATTTGTATCTATCTCTTCAAAGAGGCATGGGAGCGACTGCAGGATCCGGAACCTATTAAATCCCTGATCGTGATCATTGTGGGTATGGTCGGATTAGGTGCAAATGTGCTGGCTGTAGCACTGCTGCACAAAGATTCCAGGAAAAGCATCAACGTGAAGGCAGCTTATGTCCACCTGATCGGGGACAGCCTTTCTTCCATTGTTGTCATACTGGCTGCCGGAGCCAT
>CAYOSB010000184.1:0-8017 GCA_964406495.1 uncultured Bacteroidaceae bacterium
AAGTGCCTGGTGATGATCGGTTTCCCGCCCGGCGGCAGCTCATCGATCACCGAGATGTCCAGGTCGCCGTATAATGTCATTGAAAGGGTCCTTGGGATAGGGGTGGCGGTCATCACCAGGATGTGCGGTAACACGTTACTTTTTTGCCACAGCCTGGCCCGCTGGGCCACTCCGAAGCGATGTTGCTCATCGATGATCACCAGTCCCAGCCGCCTGAATTGTACAACATCTTCCAGGAGGGCATGTGTACCCACCAGGATTTTGAGCGATCCCTCAAGGAGCCCTGCATGAATGCGTTCACGGTCCGGTTTCTTCGTGGAACCGGTCAGGAGCTCTATCCGGATATCCAGTCCTTCCAGGAAATTGCTGATGCTCTTGAAATGCTGACTGGCCAGGATTTCCGTGGGGGCCATCAGGCAGGCCTGGAAATCATTGTCCAGTGCGATCAGCATGGACATCAGCGCGACCAGTGTCTTGCCACTGCCCACATCACCCTGGAGGAGCCGGTTCATCTGTTTTCCGGAACCCAGGTCGGCACGGATCTCCCTGAGTACATTTTTCTGGGCGCCGGTCAGCTCAAAAGGCAGTTTTTCCCGGTAAAAGGCATTGAGATGTTCCCCGACCCGCGGAAATTTGTTGCCGCGGTATTCCGTTTTCCGGATGGTTCTTTTCTGAAGGATATTGAGCTGGATATAGAACAACTCCTCGAATTTCAGCCGGAGTTCAGCCTTTTTGTGGTCGGATACCGAATCCGGGAAATGCATCTGCTTCAAAGCCCTGTCGAGTGTCACAAGTTTCAGCTTTTGCAATAACCAGGCGGGCAGGGTTTCACTGAAATTCGACGGCAGCAGGCCGATCAGGTTCGACTGCAGCTTACTGATGGCTTTGGAGTTGAGGTAGTTGTCCTTCATTTTCTCCGTAGTGGAGTAAACCGCCTGCAGGTTGGATTTCACCTTTTTGACCTTCGATGGGTCTTCCATCTCGGGATGGACCAGGTTGATCTTTTTATTGTATACCGTGGGCTTGCCGAATACAACCACCTCTTTCCCGGGAGGAAAACTCTCCGGGATCCATTTGGCTCCCTTGAACCAGATCAATTCCACGGTCCCTGTATCATCTCCAAATGCTGCCACGAGCCGTTTTTTTCTTCCTCCCCCGATGGATGTATATTTCCGGATGGTCCCCCTGATCTGGATATAGGGCAGGTCGGGATGGACCTCCCTTACCTTGTAAAATTTGCTCTTATCGACATACCTGTAAGGAAAGTAGTAGATCAGGTCCTCGAAAGTATGTATATTTATCTCTTTCCGCAGCAGGTCCCCTTTCGCCGGGCCAACGCCCGGAAGAAACTGTATGTCCTGCTGCAAAAAATGTTGCATTTTCGTTCGGTTTTTTTTATGCTGTCCTGTTTACTTTTATCGTATTCGTCCGTTCCGGGTGACCAGGAAGGGGAGGACCGCCGGAAAAAATACGCCCATGGATGAAGAAACAGAACAGGTTCCCAATGTAAAGTTAAGATTTTGGATAAAAAAGGATCAGGGTTGATTGCAATTTCGTTGAAATATTTGCGCCACAGGCTACTGGCAGGGCACAGGAACGGTTATGGAATACACAGTCCGTTCGTTTATGACCTGGTCAGGAACGCAATTTTCAATAAAAACAGGTGGGATGTACCGGGACGCCTGCGGGAATACCATGATGCAATCAGGAATGCTGACGGAAGCCTCCAGGTCCACGATCTCGGCGCCGGGAGCAGGTTGAGGGATAGTTTTGGGAAGGTGACGGCGAGCAGACTGAGAAGTAACGAAAACAAGGAGACCGGCAGCGGAAACAAGGAGACCGGCAGCGGAAACAAGGAGAGCGGCAGCGGTAAGAAGGAGGCTGGCAGCGGGACGATGGAGACCGGCAGAGGTCAGGAGAGGACCGAAAACGGGAAAAAGGAGACCGGCATAGGTCAGGAGGTGACTGATCCCGGTAAGGAGAGGGCCGGTAATGGAAAGAAGGTAACCGAAAACGGGAAGAAGATGACCAACAGTAGGGAAGAGGTAACTGCTGATGTCAGCGGGATTGGGAAGATGCTAACAGGCAGTGAGAAGGATATCGTCGAAAGTGAGAAAGAGATAACCGGTAATGGAAAGAAGGTAACCGAAAACGGGAAAAACCTGGCAGCCAGTTCGGAGAGAATGATCTCCTCTATCGCGCGCAGATCTTCCGTTACGCGCCGACAGGGCGCATTGCTGTACCGCCTGGCAAAGTGGTACCGGCCCGCTGCCGTTATCGAGACGGGTACAGGCATCGGGATCAGCACTTCGTACCTTGCCGCCGGTGCCGGACATGCCGGTGTGACCACCATAGAAGGAAGTCCTGCCAAATTCCGGTTTGCGCAATTGCATACGGATGTGGCCGGTTCCGGCGGACTGGAATTTTTGCTTGGCTCATTCGACACATATTTTGACGGGCTTATTGACAATGCACCCAACAGAACGCTTTTTTTTATCGATGGCGACCACAGGTATGTTCCTACAATGCAGCGAATCAGTTCAATATTGAGTAGGGAGGAACTATCGGAGACCATGGTCATCCTGGATGATATTTACTGGTCAGATGAAATGGAACGGGCCTGGAAAACATCCTGCGCGTATCCCGGGGTGGATATTTCACTCGATCTGTTTCATATGGGCATCCTCATCCGGCGGCCCGGCATCTCCCGGCATCATTTCAGGATAAATTTTTAACAATTTTAGGTGCATCCAATCCGTATATTAAGTACATTCGTGTACTATATCAACACACATGGAAAATATTATTGAACTGCAGAATATCGTCAAGAATTATTACGTTGGCTCGATCGTCGTAAAAGCTTTGCGTTCCGTTTCTATCGATATTAAGAAAAACGAATATGTGGCGATTATGGGTCCTTCAGGATCCGGGAAATCAACATTGATGAACCTGATCGGTTGCCTGGACACTGCTACGGAAGGTACATATATCCTGAATGGCACGGATGTCAGCCAGATGGAAGATAACGCACTGGCTGAGATCAGGAACCGGGAGATCGGGTTTGTTTTCCAGACATTCAACCTGTTGCCCCGTTATACAGCACTGGAGAATGTAACACTGCCCATGGTCTATGCAGGCGTGAATAAGCAAACACGCCTCGAGCGGGCGAAACAGGTGATCGAGGATGTGGCACTTACCGACAGGATGGACCACAAACCCAACGAATTGTCGGGAGGTCAGCGACAGCGTGTCGCCATGGCCCGGGCATTGGTGAATAATCCTTCAATCATACTGGCCGATGAACCAACCGGTAACCTCGACTCCAAAACCTCGAATGATATTATGAACCTGTTGGATGAAATTCATTCCAAAGGGAATACCATTATCCTGGTAACCCACGAGGAAGATATTGCGCGCCATGCGCACAGGATCATCCGGCTGATTGATGGCGAGGTCGCCAGGGATGAGATCAATACATCGCCTGTGGGCAAAAAAGCGCCGGTCGAATAGCCGCTGAATGGAAATGTTTTCATTTTGTTTAAAAGATAAGTATCAAAACTTGAACAAAATGGAAATAAATGGGTTTCTTTATGCAAACAAGGACCATTTATAATGAGCATTGAAAAATCATTGATATATACGAAAGGCGGGGACAAGGGAAAGACTTCGCTGTTGGGAGGCAGGAGGGTTTCCAAGTACCATGGCAGGATAGAGGCCTATGGGACGGTGGATGAGCTGATGGCGCACACTGCCCTCTTAAGAGACCTGTCGGAAGACGAAGAGAGCAGGGAACAATTGCTGGTGATCCTGGAACGACTCATGTCAGCTGCCTCTGTGATCGCTGCAGATGGTGATGATTTGCCGGACAACATGCCGTCCCTCAATGAAGCTGATGTGGAATATTTAGAAAGCGCCATTGATGTAATGGATCATGATCTTCCCGGACTGACATCTTTCATACTTCCTGGTGGACATCCTGCGACCTCGCAGGCACATGTGGCGCGCACTGTTTGCCGCCGGGCGGAAAGAAATATCCTGAAATTGCAGGACGAAGAGTCGGTGGAGGAGATTATTATCAAATATTTTAACCGGCTTTCAGATTATTTCTTCCTGTTATCCAGGAAGTTATCTTATTATTTCGGCGCAACTGAAATACCTTGGAAACCTTAATTGGTTAAATAAAAAAAAATTCTATATTTGCGGCTTAGTAAACAGGTACCTTTAGGGTAGCCAGTAATTACTTTATATATGTATTGGACACTTGAATTAGCCTCAAAATTAGAAGATGCACCCTGGCCGGCAAGCAAAGATGAATTGATCGATTTTGCCATCAGGTCCGGTGCACCATTAGAAGTTATTGAGAATTTGCAGGAGATAGAAGACGAAGGGGAGATCTATGAAAGCATAGAGGATATTTGGCCCGACTATCCCAGCAAAGATGATTTCTTCTTCAACGAAGATGAATATTGAAAAAAGGGGTCGAAAGACCTCTTTTTTTTTCAGATCCCCCCTGTTTCAAACATCCTGCAGATCCCGTAACTATTGCCTGCGATTATTTCCATTTATACACATCGCTATACTTTAACGGTCTCCATTGTTCGTTCCATGAAAAACCGTCCAGCTTTCGCTGGTTCTCGGGAAACAGGTCGAGGGGATAATACTGACCGCTGGGTTGAACCAGGTAATTGACCCGCTTTACCTTGTTGTCCTCAAGGTATATGATCAGGTCCGAACACTCGGCCCTGTTGGCACCGATGATCACACCCTGGTCCTCTGCATAGTAAATGGTTTGTCCGTTACCGGTCACATCCAGCTGCACCAGGTCGTTGTTCCTGAAATATCCGGTCATGCTCTTCCCGCGGATCTGGTTGTATTTGGCAGTATCTTCCTGGGAGATGAGCAGTGCAATATCTCGCAGAAAGATTTTGTGTAGTTGTTCATTCCTGGTTTTCAGTTCAATTTTCGTAGCAGTGATCTGGTTTTCATCCGCCCAGATGATCGGTGAACCGAAAAGGTGGAAGGTGCTGTCGTGTTCAATATAGGCCAGCGAATCACACATTCCCTGTATGTCGTGCCGATATATCTTCACCTTGTAATAGGCCAGCAGGATCTTTGTTTCTGACTGATTCGATGTATCTGCAATCGAACGCAGGGTATCTGCATGAATGAACAATGAGTCCGGACCGTCAACCTGTATCATGAGTGCACTGTCGGTGAGGGTAGCAAGCTGCTCGTCTTCAAAATAACGTCCATAATTCCCCCTGAGGATCACATTCTCGGTGGAATCGAAGAGTTCCACATTGGACCGGGCCCTTCCAAAGCCGGTATTTCTGTCATAGTACAAGGTGTCCCCCCTCAGGGTCCGGCTTTCATTTTCAAGATATGCATTCTTATTCAACAGGGAAATATCCTTATCGGTATCATACCAGCCACTCTCGCAGTAGAGATAATTCTCTTCACCAATGATCTCGGTAGGTCCGAAAAAATAGGCGATCCCGGTCTTTGTATTGTATTCAAGTGTATCCGAATAGATGTTGTAATCCGGATTAACAATCACCACGCTGTCCTTGAAATTAAAAATTTCCGTGTTGGTGTTGTAGTACCCCTCTTCACTGGAGAGCCGGTTATCCCCTTCGGTGATGATCCCACCGTTCAGGTAATTGGCAATCTCCGTATTCCGGTTGTAATCGAGGTGGTCCGTTACCAATACCGTGCTGTCATCGATCAGTTTCACATTCCGTCTTACCTGGGCGATTTTGGTTTCTCCTTCGTAATGCACCTTATCCCCATAGAGATACAGGGTATCGCCCTGCACGATCTCCACGTTGCTGAATGCATCCATCGAGTAGGTGGTGGAATAAAAATAGGCAGAGTCGCAGGTCATGATCGCATCCTCATGTTTGAACCTCACATTCCCCAGGAGCTTCTGAGCACCTTGTCCCAATGATTTATCAGACTTGATGATGTCGGCATTGAGGATCTCTATCTGCCTGACCTCTTGTGCCTGCATGTTACTGACAGCCAGCATGTAAATGAGGGCTGCAGGAAGTATGTTCCTGAAATTTACCGGTTTAAAATATGCGGTCATTAACGGTTGGTGAGCTCCCTGTTGAAGTTTTCACATTCTTCCATTGATTCATCAATCCTGATGTAGGTCTTCTTCTTTTTCTCTTCAAACCATTCCTGCATGACTTCATTCTGCTTTTCCTGCATGGCCATGTTTTGCAAGAGCAGGTAATCTTGTTGCAGGTTGGCACGATGGGGTTCGGTTCTGCTGTTCAGCTTGAGTATTTTGTAGCAGAGCTTACCATTGTCGTCCTGTGATTCGTAAGGATTTGAAATATCGCCTACCTCCATTTCACGGATGATGTAGTAATCCTTTGTTTCCAACTGTTCGTATGTGAAGGTCGCCGCCTGGGTTTGTGGATTGACAACCAGTCCGCCATTGGCCCTGGTCTTTTCATCTTCTGAATGTTTGATTGCCGCAACATGGAAGGTGATGGAATCTGCTTCGATCATCGTCTTGATGCTGTCAAGTTTGGCAAGTGCCTTCGCCTTTGCCGCAGCACTGACCTTGGGTTGCAGCAGTATGTGACGGGTATTGAGTCTTTCTCCGCGCCGTTCAATGCTCTGGATAATGTGGTATCCGAAGCTGGATTCAACGATCTTGGAGACCTGGCCTTCTTTCAGGGCCCAGGCCGCTTCTACGTATGCAGGATCCAGTTCGCTTTTACTGCGGAAACCAATCTCGCCAAAGTTGGATGTCGCTGAAGGATCATCGGAATAAAGGATTGCAAGTGTCGACATGCTTTCTCCATTCATGATGCGCTCCCTGAGTTCGAGCAACCTTTCCTTCACCTCAAAGACAGCATTTTCATCAGCGGGAGGATAGGCCATGATCCGTGATATCTTCACTTCAGATTCGATGAAAGGGATACTGTCTTTTGGAATTGAACTGTAAAATGATTTTACATCCGATGGGGTGATCTGAACATCTCCCACGATGTCCTGCTGCACCTGCTGGGTGATCATCATCTCCTTCATGGTCTTTCTCAGGTCATCCCTGATGTCATAAATGGATTTGTTGAAATACGCTTCCATCTCTTCCTCACTTCCGAACTGGCTGATAAACATATTCAACCGGGATTCCATTGACATCTCTACCTGGGCATCAGCTACTTCAATACTGTCAATTTTTGCCTGCGACATCATCAGCTTTTGTTCGATAAAGTAATTTAGTATTTCGCATTTGATGCCTTCGGGAACATATTGCTGGTTCATTGTCATCTGCAGGTATTGTTCCTCTATATCTGATTGCAGCACGTGAAAATCACCAACAACGGCCACCACGCGGTCAAGGATATATGCATTGTCCTGTGCCCGGGCAGGTCTGTTTGCGGTGAGGATGAGGAGCAGGATGAAGATATATTTAAATTTTGTCATTGATTCAATAGATTTCAAATTGATTTCGGTTTGCAGCATCCGTGTACACCTGTTTCTCCAGGTTGTTGTAGAATTCGAGTTTGCGTTTGTTCAGGAGAATACTCTTGATGTCATCCCTGATCAGTTCGAGTGGACTGATCTCACCTGCATTCTTGTATTCCGAAATGTGAACGAAGTAACGGGAAAGTGAGTCAGTTGCTTCAATATTCCTGTTGTATCTCAAAAACCTCCCGGGTTGGTGAATCTCGTAAGGTACCTGTTCTATTACGGTGTTGAGATAAACCCAGGAGTTGTTGAATAAGTCGAATTTTTCCGCGTAATTGATGCTGTATTTTTCCAGTTTATCCAGGTCATCCAATGATCCAGACCGGGTCCAGGAGCGCACATTCGCGATATCCGGTGCCGAAAGGGGGACTTTGACAAAGATACATTTGATGACTGGATCATTGAGGATGAAATTGTTGATGTTTTCCTCGTAATACGCTTTGATCTCTTCCTCAGTAATAAGGGTATCCATTTTCTGTTGCAACAGTTTCTGCCTGTAGGTATAGATCAATAATGAGGATCTGTATTC
>CAYOSB010000185.1:0-7953 GCA_964406495.1 uncultured Bacteroidaceae bacterium
AGGAATTCAACAGGAGTAATTACATCATCAGGGGGAATAAAAAAAACAGGGGATTGTTTTAATAAGTGGATGATAATAACAAGTGGAGCAGGAATTATCTACTTCGGTGGATCTTTTCTCAGGAAATAAACCGGCATTCCAATGGTATTGTCATAAAATTCGTCGTAGACCTCAAAGCCCACATATCGGTACAATTTCAACAGTTTCTCCACAGTGGTTTCAATGAGGATGGGAATATTCAGGGTACGGGCCAGTTCATTCAGGTGATCGCGAATATCTGCCAAACCATGAATACTGTTTGTTTCGGGATCTTTGCCCAGCAACCAGACATAGATATAGTCATCCAATTCAGGCCGCCTGCTTTCCACATATTTTTCGCGGCGTGCAGTTTCGAACAATTTGTGCAGTTTTATAGTACGCAGGAACATTACAGCATACTTCACGTAATCCTTCACGGACCGGTTGTACTTGCTTTGTTGCCAGTAGACAATCGCTGTGGTCTTGTCCTCAGAAAGATATACGCCATTGAATTTAACTGCCAGGTCATAAGCATATTCAGCCATGATCTTAAGTCTTGTCTCCGTCTTTCCGTTTCGCAATATAGGGCGCAGCCGGTCACTTTCCCTGAACGCTCCTGCCATGATATCGAGAAGTATCTGTTTATCCGTTTTACTCATGCTTTAAAAATAGAAAAAAAACACTGTCTTTGAATACTATTGTCCCCTCATGGCCATAATAATCCCGGAATAAGCTGTAGTCACAACAATTTACGGAGTTTCAGATATGGGATCACCCCATCGTTCTTCGGGCTTTTCGTACCAGCATATTCAATAATATTATGAATTCGTTACATTTGCTTTTCAGGGTTGTTGTTACTGATGCATTGAAACCTTGCATTCAGCCATCATATAATGATATCTTATTCACCGCTCATAACCTTTAGATGATGAATCAAGCACACAACAGGAGACAATTTATTAAAACATCTGCAGGAGCAGGGCTGGGACTCGCAGTTGCACCCGGTATGGCAATTGGAAAACCGCTTCAAAAAGAAACTGTGAATATCGGGTTGATTGGAGTTGGCGGACGCGGTCGCGCCCATCTGAATAACCTCCTGAACAGGCAGGATGTCCATATCCCTGCAATCTGCGATATTGATCCCGATGCGATCCGTAAGTCCCTTGACATGATCAGCAAAGCTGGTTTCACGCTTCCTGAAACATATACAGAGAGTGAGCATGCCTACCTTAAATTACTGGAGCGGGAAGATATCGACGGGGTCATTATCTCCACACCATGGTTGTGGCATACCACAATGACTGTTGCTTCCATGAAAGCCGGGAAGTATGCAGGTGTGGAAGTCTCGGCAGCGAATACCATCGAAGAATGCTGGGACATGGTCAATACCTATGAAGAAACAGGAGTGCCCACCATGATACTCGAAAACGTTTGTTACAGGCGCGATGTGATGGCAGTTCTGAACATGGTGCGGCAGGATGTTTTTGGAGAATTGATCCATGCACGCTGCGGATACCGGCACGATCTGAGGGGAGTGAAATTCAATCCCGGTGTGAAATTTGGTGAAGGCGCCAAAGGAGAAGCCCGCTGGCGCACGCAACATTCCATTTACAGGGATGGTGACCTGTATCCCACACATGGTGTCGGACCTGTCGCCACCATGATGGACATCAACAGGGGCAACAGGTTTGAATCCCTGACAACCCACAGTACGAAATCCCGCGGACTGCATAATTATGTTGTGAACCATCCCGATGGAGGAGAGGATCATCCACACGCAAAGATCAAATGGGAACTGGGCGATGTGGTTACCACCCAGATCAATACCGCCAGGGGTGAGACCATACTGGTAACGCACGATACCAACCTCCCCAGGCCGTATTCACTCAATTTCGAGATCCAGGGAGAGAAGGGGATCACCGATTTTGACTATCATACACGCCGGATCTACATTGAGGGAATCAGCGAATCCCACCGCTGGGATGATATGAACGATGGCTGGCTGGAAAAATATGACCACCCGCTCTGGAAAAAATACGGGGAATATGCTTCCGGGTCAGGACATGGCGGAATGGATTTCTTTGTGGTACATGCATTCGTTGAGTCGATCAAAAGGAAGGAAAATCCGCCACTCGATGTGTATGATGCTGCAGCCTGGAGTGCCATTACGCCCCTTTCTGAAAAATCACTAGCCGAAGGGAACGCCGTTCAGTATTTCCCCGACTTTACGCGTGGCAGATGGATCCGCAATCAACCTGTTTTCGCCACCATGGGAGATGCATACTAGATTCACATATTAGCAAATGCTGGAAATAACTGCGAGCAGAGGAGATACAGCATTGGTACCCCCCCTCCGTAGCACTTGTTAAGCAGTATTTTATTCGGGGAAAACTGACCGGCTGGTTGCATGAACCAATCACCTGGCAGCAATGTGGTTTCTATTCCTCCAAAAGCTCTACTTTCCCTGTTGCCACATCATACATGGCTCCAACGATCAGTATCTCGCCTTTCTTTTCCATTTCTGCTAAAATGTTGCTCTGCTTCCTGATCTGCGCGATGGAAAGCTGAACATTGTGCGCGGCCACCCGGTCGACCTGTGATGGCGCATCACTGAAAGCAGCAACTGCGGGCTGAATTTTTGAAAGAAGCGCGGTGATATTGCCCAATTCCACCTGCTGGCAGGCCGAAGTAACAGCACCACAGGAGGTATGTCCCAGTACCAGGATCAGTTTTGACCCGGCCACCTTGCAGGCATATTCGAGTGATCCGAGGATATCCTCATTCACAATATTCCCCGCCACCCGGGCATTGAAGATCTCACCGATCCCCTGGTCAAAGATGTGCTCCGCTGCAGCGCGTGAGTCGATACACCCCAGGACCGCGGCAAAAGGGTATTGCCCTTCTGAGGTTTCCTTCACCCTTGCTGCATGGTCACCCTGGACCGTTGCTCCATCCATAAACCGGCGATTGCCTTCCACCAGGCGTTCCAGTGCCTCGCCGGGAGACATTTGCTGTTGTGATTCTTTTGTAAAAGTATGCATATGTCAATTATTTAAGGTTCGTTTGTTATCATAATCGTTTTCTCAGGGTCCAGTTTCATATTGCAACTTAGTAAATAGCTCTGATACGATACGAAATATTTACAACGGGCAAGGCATGTTTGTTCTATACAAACCTCAAAAAAATTAAAATCCTCCGTGTTCAAATAAGTGAACACGCGCATGCAGAATTTGCATTCCCGGGAATTTCGAAATTCTTCAGATGCTGAAAAACAGCATCTGGTCATCATTTGAAAAATGTAATCCGGACCATTCCCAGGATCACTAAAGGAAAAACCATTGTACTGAATTCGCAGATCCTTGATTTCCATTTTTTTTATTAGTAATTTGTATTGATTAGATAGTGGTTAAATGCCACACCGCATGAAACGCTTAAAACTCAGCGGGCCAGACAGGTGGATTACCAACAGGTTTAGTTCCAAAAGGATCGACGAAAAAACCCGTTTGCAACAAAAGATCTATTGGGTGGCCAGCCTGTCTGTGACCATCATGATCGGAATCCTGGTCCTGACTTACCACCTGGTCTTTCCGGATTTAAGGATCCTCATCTGGTACGGCTTGTTCCTGATCCTGTTATTCCTCCAGGGGGTTATCATGCCCTTAATCTCGAAGGGATTTCTGCTCACCATTTGGTGGCAGTTTTTCAACCAGACGCTTATCGCCATTGCCACATTTGTCGCAGTTATAAAGTTGGGCGGAATCCCCTACAGCGGTGGACTCGTCCTGGTAGGTCTCGCACTGGTATTCTTCTCTCTGAACTTTGAAAAACGTGCAGCAACCATCGCCATTTTTGTCATTCATATCATCAGCGTAATATTCATGGCGTTGCTTCATCCGCTGTTGACTGTTCCGCCTGAAATGACACCCGCAGTGAACATTTCACTTTATGCGATCAACATCATCTGGATCTCCGGTTTCGCTTTTGCCTTTGTAATGAATTTTATTAGCCAGCGAGTAAAACTGGAAAAAAATGAAACGGAAAAAATAAAAGTACTGAATGAAGCCAGGAATCAACTTTTTACAAATATCACCCATGAGTTCAGGACGCCACTGACGGTCATTAAAAGCATGACCGAACTGCTCCGCGAGCAGCCCGGGAAATGGAGAGAAAAAGGGATCGAAAAAATCGACAGAAATGCAGACCAGCTGTTATACCTGGTCAACCAGATGCTGGACCTCTCCAGGCTGGAGTCAGGTGCGATGCCGTTGCACATGATCTCTTCCCGTATCAATATACATATCCGGCACTTCGTAGAGATGCAGGAGTCCTTTGCTGCCTCCAGGCAAATCAGATTAGAATTCATTCCCTGTAATGAAGACCTGGTGATGGATTTTGATCCTGAAAAATTGTCTGCCATCATCTCCAACCTGGTACACAATGCAATAAAATTTAATGCTCCCGGTGGGGAAGTTACAGTGCGGTCTGAACTGACAAGCCAGGATACATTTACTCTTCAGGTAAGTGATAACGGTCCCGGGATTCCTCCTGAAAGCACCAGGATGATATTCGAACGGTTTTACAGGATCGACAATAATGAAATGAAGCACCAACCCGGTTCCGGATTGGGTCTTGCCCTGGTAAGAGAAATGGTGAAACTCCTGGAGGGAGAAATAGAAGTGGACAGCAAGCTAGGCGAAGGGACAATATTTACCCTGAAATTTCCATTCAGGAAAAAACATCCCTTCAGAGAGCCTGTACAACCAGAAGTGACAAATGGCAGTTGGGGCACAGCGCAAAAACAAACCCAGGATAACAGAATTACAAGCACCGAAAATCATACAGCCTGTGAAGATGCGAAAGATCGGCTTTATGAGGATAAAATTCCCCTGCTCCTGATCGTTGAAGACAACCGGGATGTGGTAGAATATCTTTCCGAAGTGATGGGATCTGATTACCGGATACTGACCGCAAAAAATGGGAAAGAGGGATTCGAAAAAGCGGTAAGCAAGATTCCGGACATCATCATCAGCGATATCATGATGCCTGTTATGGACGGAATCGAATTGTTAGAAAGGCTAAAGAAAGATTGGCACACCAGCCATATACCCGTGATTATGCTGACGGCCAAAGCTGATATCGCTTCAAGGATAAAGGGACTGTACCGTGGAGCTGATGCATATCTTTCCAAACCGTTTAACAGGAATGAATTAATGGTGCAGGCGCATGCACTGATTGACATGAGAATAAAACTCAGGGAGAGATATGCTAATATTGAAAATTATCAACCATCGGAAGATAGCAGGTACAGAATTGAAGATGCTTTCATGAATAAGATCCGGAAAACATTGATCGAACACTTGCATGAAGAATACTATAGTATCCATCAACTGTGCAGGGAGATCGGTATGAGCCGCACCCAGCTGTACCGGAAATTCAATTCTTTATCAGATCAGACCGTCTCATTATATTTCAGGGCATTGCGGTTACAAAAAGCAAAAGAGCTGCTCCTCAACTCCGAACTCACTGTCTCTGAGGTTGCTTACCGTACAGGTTTCAAAAACATTTCACATTTCAGTAAGGTATTTAAAGAGGAGTTCAATGTGTGTCCCAGCAAATACTTCCACGCGTAATCCTGCCTGGTACGGATAACAAAACAAATGGGAACCTGGGCAAAAAAGCCAGCCCCTTCCTGATGTAACTTGTGTTCTACAACCAATAAAAAAATTAATGTTATGAAAAAAATTATCGGACTGATCAGTCTCGGACTGATCCTATCATTTTTCAGCTTGCAGGTAACTGCACAAAATGCCAATGCCTCTGAACAGGGATGGACCACGGGAACATACTGGTCACCGATCTATTGCGACGAGGAACTTGTAGAAATTCTCGAAGGAGGGTGGTTGTCAATTCACTATGTAGCACACACCAATCCGGCCGGAAACCACAACTGGAGAGTGGACCAGTTAAAAGGTGAGGTTACTAGCAGCATCACAGGCGAAACCTTCAAGATTCGTGAAATCGACCGGACCTATTTCACAGATCACTGGTATGTTACCTGGCATTACAATCTAATAGGTAACATGGGAACACATTACACAGGAACGCTAACCTACAGCTACTGGGATGGTTCGATTATTATTGGGAATACCACCTGCAAATAGGGATATCATGGTCTCCCTCTCTTGCAAGACGAATACATTCTTCCGGTGCAGTGGATGCACATCTATTTGAAATGCTCCCTTGTGCTGAAAGATTAAGAGAAAAACAACGTTGTTAAATGTTTCATTAACAACGTTGTTCTTTTTTGCAAAAAAATAAAACGGAGCCTGCCTTTTTCAGACCTTTAAAAATCAGCGCCGTGTATTTTTATCGAACGGTCTGCACACTATTTCGAAATCACCAGTTTGGCGGTGCGTGTCACATTCCCGGAAGTGAGCCTGTAGAAATACAAACCGTCGTCCAGGTGATCCGTAGCATAAGTGACCTGATGATCACCCGCGGGAAACCAATTATTGGTAACTATATCCACCCGCTGACCGGAAACATTGAATACCTCCAGGAATACCTCACCTTGCTGTTGCAATGAAAAGCGGACGATGGAATGGTCTACTGCCGGTGTTGGATAGGTAACCAACGGAACACTGCTGGCTACAGGAGGTTCCACACCGACCTCAATATACCCGCAATCATCGCAATCGACCATCGGAAGCACATTCCAGCCCTTGTTATTGTTTTCGTGGATCTCCTCATAGAGGTTATCCGGATCGATCACAGCGTAGATCCGTGGTGAGCAGGTGACCGTATCGGGTACCTGCCAGTAAAAGTTCAGGTATTCCTCGAAATCCAGGTTGGCATCCTCAGCGCCATAGTGCATGGTACTCATTTTCGATATTCCTTTCTCTCCGGATAATATATCAGTCAGCTCAACACCGCCCATTTCCGGATCCCCGATATACAACTTCACATCCAGGATATCGTCGAAGTCTAACAGGCTGTAGTTATGTACACGGGTGGTGATCGTAACCGTGTCGCCCGGGTTGGCATAAGGAGGATAGAATTGTATCTCCCTGGTGCGTTGTTTCATGGAAGGTTTGATCTGGTCGCTTCCCTTCTCCGTCGCGTAGCGCCAGGGCAGGATAAATGCCAGGTCTGGTTTCTGCCCGTAGTTTGTTTCCCACCAGCTATCGAGACCTTCTTCAAAATCGATCATATAATCAAGCACTATTGCACCTGACTGTGAGCGGTAGATATACGGGGTAATGTTATAATTGGCCACATTGCCATAACTGTCTTTAAGTTTACCGATAAATCCTTCAATCTTAAAAGAACTTGTGAGTTCAGTGGTCCTGCTGGATAGTGATGACCTCGAATAGTAGGCTGAGAGCTCGCTGGAAACACCTGCACGAAAATCAGTTGTCACATCTGCCCCGATCCCGAAAGGCTTCACACCAGTACTTATCGATCCCTCTACACCAACCTTAACAAATAAACTTGCCCCTACCCCCCCGGAAAAAGAATAGGAACTTCCCTCACTGGTGATATCTGTAGAAGTGAATGAAAAACCTCCACCCCCGGATTCACTTACGGATTGGCCTTCAAATTGAACAGGTGCGAATGCATCAGGACTGTCACAAAAATCGTATGTGCATTTATAGGGCATGTAGGATAGCAGGTTACCTGATTCGTGATTGAAACTATATCCGGGATGGTGCCATGCATTTCCGCTGCCCCATTTTGAAGTAAACTCCGTCTCTGGGTTCAGTACAGCAAGATTACCTATGACCTTCCCTGATGCATTATATATCGGGTACTTATAGTAGGTATAATTAAGCAAGGAATAAAGCACAAAGTCTTCTGTATTAACATCTTTTGAATTACTTATCGTAGTTACATTTGTCGTGGCCCTGTAAAAGGACTTGCCTTTTTCCCAGTTGG
>CAYOSB010000186.1:0-7784 GCA_964406495.1 uncultured Bacteroidaceae bacterium
CCACTAAATGTTACACAAGAGATTTCAACAATAACATACCAGCTGTGACCGCAGGGAACAGCGTGGGTTATCCATGGTTGAAGCACCTCCCCCTGGGGATCATGACCATCGGGAATAATCCCACTAAATGTTACACAAGAGATTTCAACAATAACATACCAGCTGTGACCGCAGGGAACAGCGTGGGTTATCCATGGTTGAAGCACCTCCCCCTGGGGATCATGACCATCGGGAATAATCCCACTAAATGTTACACAAGAGATTTCAACAATAACATACCAGCTGTGACCGCAGGTTTTTTTTAATTGTTGAACTAATTCCCCAATATGGCTTCTACAGTGCAGACATATTACCCGGTTCAGCAATTACTTATCAATCATTTAAAACACTATATGATCATGCCTGAAACGCGACATGATTCAGGGACATTACAGCGATGCAAAATTGTGGCCTGGTTCCGGCAGCAATGGAACATTTTTTGGTCTTATAGCAATAGATTTAAACATAAAAAAAGGAGGTTTTATTATGGCTTTAATCAGAACATTTACACCACAAGTTCCATCAGAGACAAGAAGGTATTTTGATGACGAACTCAGGGATCTCTGGCTTTCTAATTTTTCAAATACCCGGACCTCTGTGCCTTCGGTCAATGTAAAAGAAACCGATGATGAATTCATTGTGGAGGTAGCGGCACCGGGCATGAAAAAAGATGATTTCAATGTAAATCTCGAAAACGATATGCTGACCGTTTCTTCAGAACGTAAGGAAGAAAAAGAAGAACAGGAAAAGAAAGAGGCTGCATATACCCGCAGGGAGTTCAGCTACCAGTCCTTTCAGCGTACTTTCACTCTTCCCGAAAATGTTGTTGACGGAGATAAGATCGATGCAAAATATGCAGACGGAATTTTAAGGCTTGTACTTCCTAAACTGGAACATACTAAGAAAAAACCCTCCCGCCAGATCAAAGTATCCTGATTCGGCACTATCAGAAAGAGGATGTATCAATCTTTCAATAAAGCGCTGATACTATCTCTTTTTTCATGCAGTATGACCCGTAAAAACTAATAGAATAATATTGCATACCTGCCAACGCCCAGGAAAACTCATACATAATTCAAATACAGTAAAAATGCCTGAATTACCAGATGTGGAAATATACCGGAGACGGATAGATGACCATGCAAAAGACAGGACCATAAAAAAAATTTCCCCTGCAGGAAGCCAGGTACTGAAGGTTTCCAAAAAAAAGATATCCGGATTAAAGGATCAGAAGATCACCTCAACCCGGCGAGAAGGAAAATATTGCCTGGTGGAAACGGGAGATAATAAATGGCTCGTGTTGCATTTCGGGATGACTGGTGCGGTTGAAACCTATGAAAAGAGTGACAACCCACCAGAATATTCCGTGCTTTCCATCGAATTCAGCAACCAGGATAAGAACCTTGCAGTAACCAGCAAACGTAAATTGGGCAGGATCACACTCACCGGATCACCTGATCAATTCAGGCAGGAACATGACCTTGGGAAGGACGCGCTGGATTCAAGTGAAAAGGAATTTTTGGATGCCATGAAAAAGAAAAAAGGAGGTATCAAATCAGCGCTCATGGATCAATCGACGATTGCAGGTATTGGCAATATTTACAGTGACGAGATTCTCTTCCAATCGAAGATCCATCCCGGTGAAAAAGTCAGCAATCTTAAAGATGAGAAGATCAAGGAGCTACACAGGATCATGAAGAAAGTATTGAAAAAAGCTATTTCATCGGATGCAGATCCTGAAAAGCTGCCGGAAGGTTATTTGATACCACACCGGAGAAAAGGCGAAAATTGTCCCGCATGCGACAGTCATGTTAAATCGAAGAAGATATCCGGGAGAAGAAGCTGGTTTTGTCCGGATTGCCAGGAAAAATATTCATAAAACCATTTACGTCCCATGGGAAGAAAAAACACATTTATTGGTTGCTCAGGCTATCACTACGATGACTGGCAGGGACCTTTTTATCCGGAAGAAATGAAAAAAAAAGACTGGCTATCCTTTTATGCGGAGAAATTCAACAGCGTGGAGATCAACAATAGCTTCTACAATATCCCTGATAAATCAACACTGAAGTCATGGAAAAAACAGACGCCGGAAGCGTTCAGATTCACACTGAAGGGCAGCCGGTATATCACACATATGAAAAAACTAAAGGATCCTGAAACCCACGTGAAGAAATTTCTCAAAGGCATAGAACCCCTGGCGGAGAAAATTAGCTGCATCCTGTGGCAACTCCCAGGTAATCAACATACTGACACGGAAAAGCTGAAAAATTTCTGCCAGGCATTGAGCCAAGACTTCATTCATGTACTGGAATTCCGGGACAATTCCTGGTTTACAGATAAAACATATGATATACTGGCAGGGTACGATCACATGGCTGGGTGCAGCCTGTCGGCACCCGGCGATTTGCCGGAAGATCTTCTGGATATCAACAAGGTAGTGTATATTCGTTTCCATGGGAAAGCTGATTGGTACAATTACCATTATTCAAAAAAGGAATTGCAAGCGTGGAAAAACAAGATTGCATCATCAGACACCAGGCAGTTATTCGCATATTTTAATAACGATGTAGATGCCCATGCGCCCGAAAATGCAAGAACCTTCAAGGGCATGATCGGATAAGCAGCAGCAGTGGGTTCTCCGTGAGTTGATTTGACATATATCAATATGATTATTAATTTGCTATGTGAATCAAAACTATCAATTGTGAAAAAGTAGAGTGGGAGACGGTTTATTAAATGACAAAATAGTTTGGTGCCTGCACCTGATAAATGTATCCGGTTAAATGACTCTACCCCAGTCAAAAAGAAAGAGAAGATGGATCACATTCATCCTACTGGCGCTGGTGATCATCTCGTTCTTTGTGATTAGTACCTACACCAATCCCAGGGAAATCCTGGAGAAAATTGGAACCAGGAACGGATACATTATCACATTGATCGCCTCCTTTTTTGCCGGTTTTTCAACCTTTACCGCAGTCTCGTTCTACAGCATACTCATTGCCGGACTGGCAGGAGGCCTCAATCCGGTTTTGCTGGCTATCATCGCAGGTATCAGTCTTAGTGCGGGAGATCTGTTCCTCTATTATTTTGGACGAAAAGGCCGGGATCTGATGTCCGGAAAACTGGACAAGTGGTTCAATAAGACAGCCTCCTTCCTGCGAAAGGGATCCAGGGAAAAATACATTCCATTGATTGCCTATATCTACATCAGCTTCATTCCATTGCCCAACGACTGGTTATTGCTTATACTGGCTTCCCTGAAATATCCACATGCCAGGCTAAACCTGATCATCATTATCGGCGACCTGACCCATGCAAGTGTTCTTGTATTCCTTGCCTCCAAAGGAATCATGCTGTTCTCGTAAAAACCTACCTATAATAGCCGAACTCTTCAGCTTTCGGATTGTTTAGTTGAACATAACCAGGAACATCATGGGCAGAAGCGACGTGCCAAAGAAAAAAATTACACTCTCCGGCCTCAGGGAAGCAGCACGGTTGTTCAGCTACATCAGGCCCTATGGATGGCAGTACGCCCTCGGATTGCTCTTCCTGCTGGGATCCAGTTCAGCAAGCCTGGCGTTTCCTAAATTACTCGGCGACCTGGTCAGTGCAGGAAATGAAGGCAACCTGGCGGAGAATATCGATCGCATCGCACTCATCCTTGCCGGGGTATTGATCATACAGGCCACATTCTCCTATTTCCGCGTGTTCCTGTTTGTGAAAGTTTCTGAGAATGCACTGGCAGATTTGAGACAATCTACCTATAACCATTTAATCAAATTGCCGGTCAGTTTTTTCGACAAACGCCGTGTTGGAGAACTGAACAGCCGTATCTCTTCGGACATCGCACTGCTGCAGGAGACCATGACCTCCACCCTGGCTGAATTCATTCGGCAGATCATCATCATCGTTGGAGGCATCACCCTGTTGGTGATCACTTCAGGCCGACTCACGCTGTTCATGCTGGCTATCATTCCGGCGGTGGTGTTAATGAGTGTCTTTTTCGGAAGGTTCATACGTTCACTTTCAAAAAAGGCGCAGAAGGAGGTGGCAGATTCCAATACGGTCGTCGAGGAAACACTCCAGGGCATAAAGAGCGTGAAAGCGTATACCAATGAACCCCATGAGATCAACAGGTACAAGAACAAAACCCTTGAGATCGCCCGCATAGGCATTAAAAGCGGCCGCTACAGGGGTGCCTTTTCTTCCTTCCTGATCTTCGGACTATTCGGTGCCATGGTTGCAGTCATCTGGAAAGGCTCGACACTCCTTGCAACCGGAGAGATCGATGCCGGGGAACTCTTCTCATTCGTACTCTATTCCGGGTTCATCGGCGGTACCATTGGAGGACTCGCCAATGTATTTACGCAGATTCAGCGGTTTCTCGGGGCAACCGAGGACCTTTTTGAAATCTTCGAAGAAAAAGGAGAAGCGCTCAATCATGCTGAAGAAGATTGTTCTGAACAGGAGGTCCGCGGTGAGATCCGCTTCGAAAATGTTTCCTTTTCATACCCGGGAAGGCCCGGAGAACTGGTCCTGGACAACATTGACCTCATCATCCCGGCGGACCAGATGACAGCATTGGTCGGACCCAGTGGTGCCGGTAAATCAACCTTAACATCATTATTGCTCAACTTCTACCATCCCACCGGTGGAACCATCTTTTTCGATGAACATCCTGCAGATCATTATAACCTTTCCTGCCTCAGGAAACAGATCGCCCTGGTACCCCAGGATATTTTTTTATTTGGCGGCACGATCGGGGAAAATATCGCCTATGGGAGGCCTGGGGCATCTGAAAAGGAGATTCTTGAAGCAGCCGAAAAAGCCAATGCGCTGGAATTTATCGAACGGTTCCCGGCAAGACTCAATACCGTTGTGGGAGAGCGCGGGACGCAGTTGTCCGGCGGTCAGCGTCAGCGTATCGCCATTGCCAGGGCAGTGCTCAAAGATCCACGCATACTAATCCTCGACGAGGCCACTTCATCGCTCGATTCTGAATCGGAAAAACTGGTCCAGGATGCATTGGAGAAACTGATGAAAGGCCGCACTTCCATCGTGATTGCACATAGATTATCGACCATCAGGAATGCAGACCAGATCGTAGTTGTTGAGCACGGGCGTATCGCTGAGACCGGCACCCACGAAGAATTGGTCGGCCTCGATCATGGTGTATACAAAAATCTCAGTGAATTACAGTTTGCGTTGTAACCAGGTTACACCCCGTTTGATTTCGCAGTATCCTCATCAGGCTGCTTCCATTTTAGGCTGTTGAATGACTGATGATACAGTAAGCTGAATCATGACACTCACTTCGCTGAATTATAGTATTCCATCGCCTTGGGCATGATCTCGTGCAAGTGCTCTATCCTGTTGAATGGATCCGGATGTGTGGAGAGGAATTCGGGCGGGCGTGCACCACCGGCCTGTTCCATGCGCTCCCAGAATGCCGGTGCGGTGCGTGGATCATATCCTGCCATGGCCATGAAATAGAGTCCAAGTTCATCCGCTTCCGATTCGTGTGTCCTGCTGTATGGCAAAGACACACCCAACTGTGTTCCCACACCAAAAGCGAGTAAAGCCAGTTGCTGCGTTCGCTCTTTTTCTGTTTCAAGTGCCTCCGATAAAGCCACGCCACCCATATTGATGAGTAATTGCTGTGACATGCGCTCATTGCCATGCTTTGCCACAGCATGGGCAATCTCGTGGCCCATGACGATGGCGATACCATTGTCATCGCCACAGATGGGCATGATGCCTTCATAAAATGCAATCTGACCTCCAGGCATACACCATGCGTTGAGTTCTTCTGATTCAAGCACATGGAACTGCCAGTTAAAGCCTTCAATACGTGCTTCCAGTCCATTCATCTCTAAATACCGCTCAACTGCCTCTGAAACCTTCTTTCCAACACGTCTGACCGAAGAGACATATGCTTTGTTGTCAGAAATCTGATTTTCCGAAAGTACCTGGGTATAACTGTCAGCACTCAGGGCAAGCATCTGGGAAGAAGGAATGGCTGTAAATTGCTTCCTACCGGTAAGTGGCACATTGGAACACGATACAGACAGGATCAATAGAAAAATGATAGATAGTCTTACGAATTTCACTGGGCTGGTTTTTAGGTTAAGCTTTTTTATATCTGACAATCCTGAACATCAGGTTTTTTTCTGTGCTACCGAACCCTGATCAACTTACCGATTTATATATTAAGCAAATACCAGGGCTCCAAATGATCAGTTTTGCCTTATAAAAATAACAATAAAAATCCTTCAGTGTTCTGAAAAAATAATGTTAAGTCTGAAAACTTCCGGCACCAACTGAATTGTTTAATTGCTAAATTTGTATATCAAACGTTGGGCAGGGTATTCGAGCATACCACTGATTTCCAATAAACCTGGGAAAAGCCTCTTTAGCTCAGTTGGCAGAGCAGCTCATTCGTAATGAGCAGGTCGCGGGTTCAAGTCCCGTGAGAGGCTCTGTTCATTCTCCATTGTGAGAATCGATTGGATCATAAAAATTTAAAGGGAGAAAAAACTTCCACCCAGGAGAACAGGCTGCAGGGATCAATTTGCTGCAGTCAGCTGAAAATCGCAAATAGTCTTCTCCATGGCACTGACCTGAATTCCTTCTGCCTCCCTGGATACAAATCCTTCCAGGGCCGCTGTAATTGTGAAGGTACCTTCCGGAATGCCAAGTATGGCATATGCTCCCCGGTTATTGGTATACGTCGAAGCAACAACAGTATCGCTGCTGATCCAGACTTCAGCATTAGCAAGAGCAGCTCCGGCAACATCAGCTACATTTCCGGTAACCATACCGGTACTATCCATGACCACTGCACGCACCACAGGCCTGAAATTAAATCCACGAATGTCACCGGTCTTTTTAGGGTTGCCTTTCAGGATAAATGATCGTGACAGATTAAAATCAAGTAATGCATTGGCTATCATGCCAGGTTGGATAGTAATGGCCGGGGCGAATAAAATTTTAAGTCCCGACTGCGGACCCCCGGGAACTTTTAGTACACTGGTTCTACCATCCACCAGCCTAACACTTGCCCTGTCTGTATAGAGTCGCATCTGATCGTAGCTTCCAGGCGGAATTTCTTCACTGGCAAGGGATTCCACAATACCATTCCTGAGTGTGAGCAGATCAAAGGTCACCGTATCGTCCGAAAAGAATTCAAATACCGCATCATCCTCTCGTTTGAGTTCTATCCGCACCACTGTTACCTTAGCCTGATCGATCAGGTCTATGGGAAATGGGGCGTCAGTGGCCCAAATAGCTAAAATACCCTTTTCCATTTCAGGCACTTCAAGACCAGGAGATTTCTCATTCTCAATTTTTTCACACCCGGAAAACAGCAATACAAGTAAAATAAAAATACCGGCGAGAAGAATCAACCTGCGTTCCATATTACCTGTTTTTAGTGATGAAACTAAATTAATGTGTATCAATACAGGTTTTTCGAACGGTTATAAGAACTTTTCCACAATGATTAAAAACTCAGCCTGTGAGACTGTAATGGTTCAGCTTGTCGTCCAATTCCTTTTAATGCTTCTTTTCTCAGATCCAACCACACAAAACTGTCAACCACAAACCAGAATCAGAGTTTACAGAATTATTTTCTTACTGTATCTTTTTTAATTAACTTATCCGGAAAAATCACAACTTGTCATGACGGAACTTGAAAAACTTGACAAAATCATGGTAATGATGATAATTTAAGCCTGTAGAGA
>CAYOSB010000187.1:0-7742 GCA_964406495.1 uncultured Bacteroidaceae bacterium
ATGCATATTTTAAACACAGGCCAAAATATGTTCCCCTGATGCGCCAGGATGAAGTGATTGAATTTCCTGCAGACCAGTCAACACTTACAAAAAGATATACTGAGGAGGCCATCAGGTTCATTGAAAAGAATAAGAAGAAACCATTCTTTCTCTACCTGCCACATACCATGCCCCATACACCGTTATATGCCTCCGATGATTTTGAAGGAACGAGCCTGAGGGGACTGTATGGGGATGTGATTGAAGAGCTCGACTGGAGTGTGGGTCAGATTCTGAAAAAACTGAAGGAGACAGGCCTGGATGATAATACACTCGTGGTTTTTACCAGTGACAATGGTCCCTGGCTGATCCAAAAACTGAACGGGGGCTCATCAGGGTTATTACAGGGAGCCAAGTTCACCACCTGGGAAGGAGGGATGAGAGCGCCAGGCATATTCTGGTGGCCGGGAAAAATTGAGGCAGGAACAGTGAATCGCCAGATGGCAAGCACCCTGGATCTGCTGCCTACAATGCTTGATCTTGCAGGAGGAAGCATTCCCGGCGACCGGATGATGGATGGCTACAGTCTCAAGGACATGCTGATCAACGACGGTGATAGCCCCAGGAACGAGATGTTCTATTACAAAGGCAGGACTTTACAAGCTGTTCGCAAGGGCCCCTGGAAGATCCATTTCAGGACCACCAATGAGTTCGGAAAGAACGCTGTTGAACATGAAGATCCGCTATTATTTAACGTGGAGGAGGATCCTTCGGAAAGGATTGACCTGGCAAAACAACATCCAGATGTGTTAGCTGAAATTTTACAGCTCAAGGTTGAACATGAGGCTACGTTGGATTAGGACAAGTGGCCAGATAATTTATTACATATATACTGGATCATTAAAAAAATAGATAGAATAAATTAATACTTATATTTTAATAAATTATAAAAATACCCATAAAGCAACATAATATGAAACAAAACATTGTACTTATCTCAATTTTGATGGCAACGATGACTTTCAGTTGCAACAATGTACCGGATTACAAAAATCCAAACCTGGATGTCGAAGTAAGGATCTCTGACCTGGTCAACAGAATGACATTAGACGAAAAAGTGATGCTGGTAACCGGAACACAGGAAACCATTACAAAAGAGGTCAATGGAGAAGACAGTCTTCTCAACCGTGTTGAAACTTTTGAACGTCTGGGAATTCCGCCATTTAAATTTGAACACGGACCATACGGACTTAAGGGCAATCTTGGCTATTTCGGTCCGCGTATTTTTGGGACATTCTTCCCGGTTTCAATTGCACAAGCAGCAACATGGGACCGCGATATGGTTGAAAAGGTGAACACAGCCATGGGGAAGGAGATGCATGGAGTCGGTGGACATGGAAATGCCGGACCTGCGATGAATATTATCAGGGATCCACGAACTGGCCGGAGCTTTGAGTATTTTACAGAAGACCCTTACCTGAATGGACAGATTGCGACTGCCTACACGAAGGGATTGCAGAGTCAGAAAGTGATGGTAAACCTGAAGCATTATACTGCAAATAACCAGGAGTTGAACAGGGGTAATATCAGTGTTGTTGTGGATGAACGAACGTTAAGGGAAATTTATCTCCCGGGCTTTAAGGAAGCGATAACAGAAGGGGGAGCATGGAGCGTGATGGGCGCCTACAATAAGGTGAACGGAGTTCACTCAAATGAAAATCCATTCCTCCTGACCAAAGTATTGCGCGAAGACTGGGGATTCAAGGGGTTTGTATTGTCAGATTATTCTGGCACGCATTCTACTACCGAACAGGCACTCGCAGGACTTGACCTGGAGATGCCACGGGAGAAATGGTATGGGAAAAAACTATTTAAGGCAATAGAATCCGGTGAACTTCCCATGGAGGTGCTGGACAATATGGTTTCGAACATACTCAGGGGGTTGTTCTGGACCGGGGCCTTTGATACCGGGGAGCAGATCGATTCCAGCCTGTTAAGTTGTGTGGAACATAGGGCAATTGCGCAGGAGGCTGCCGCAAATGCCATGGTATTATTGAAGAATGAAGATGATATTCTCCCACTCGATAAAGACAAGATCAAGAAGATCGCCCTGATCGGACCACATGGGGAATATGGTATTCACTATAACAATGGAAACTTCAAACCTCAACTTCTCCAGGGCGGGGGTAGTTCACGCATGGATGTGCCGCGGGAAAAAACGGTAACACCCCTTGATGGACTTAAGGCCAGGAACAATGGAGAATTTGAAATTGAATTTGCGCCCGGCTGTTATGCCGAATCGGGTTGTGGTCAGATACCCGTTGAATACATCACTACGCCTGATGGAAAGAAGAAGGGTTTTAAGCAGGAGTATTTTGGGAACAGTAATTTAATTGGGACACCGGTGAAATCGGAGGTTGTAGAAACGCTCTATTTCAATTGGAGAGGAGAACTTCCAATACCTGAAGTTGGGCTTG
Source organism: uncultured Bacteroidaceae bacterium (assembly GCA_964406495.1). Taxonomy (GTDB): domain Bacteria; phylum Bacteroidota; class Bacteroidia; order Bacteroidales; genus M55B112. Next base: position 2,457 of record CAYOSB010000187.1, read on the forward strand.
ACCGTGATGATAAGGAAAGATGGTCACTCAGATGGACTGGAATCCTTACAGCTCCTGCAACCAGGGATTATTTATTCGAAGTTCGCAACGAATCTGGACGGGCTAAATTATTCATCAACGATGAGCTTATTGCGTATAATGAAAGAGGAAATCGCCTCAACTGGAACGATCAGGGGAAAATAAGGCTTGAAAAAGGTAAAAAGTATAGGATCAGGGCTGAATATGCCAAAACCGGATCAAATGCGGACTTCCGTGTGGGATGGGATTTTGAAAATGTGGCATGGCTGGAAGAAGCCAAAGCGATTGCCAGTGAGGTTGATGCTGTTGTACTGATGGTCGGACTGGGCGGAAATACCGGGGAAACAGAAGCCGGTGACCGGAAATTCTTACACCTCTTTCCAAGCCAGGAAAAGTTAATCAATGAAATCGTAAAAGTAAATCCGAATACGGTTGTTTCTATCGTTGCCGGTAGCGCAGTCACTATGGATGCTTGGATCGATAATGCATCATCAGTTCTGCTCACCTGGTATGCAGGTCAGGAAGGCGGACATGCCCTCTGGGATGTCATATTCGGCGATGTAAACCCATCAGGACACCTGCCGATCACCTTCCCGAAATCACTTGACCAGTATCCGGAGGATTTCTATTCAGATAAAAGTGAAGTGGTTTACAGGGAGGGAGTATTTGTTGGCTATCGGTATTTTGACGAGTATGATCTTGAAACTACCTTCCCTTTTGGATATGGATTGAGTTACACTGATTTTGAATACAGTGATTTAAAAGTGACAAAAGCAGGCGATAATGAAGTTTCTGTTTCGCTGGATGTCCGGAATACCGGGGATAAAGATGGTGCGGATGTAGTACAGATCTATGTTTCGGACCTGGAAAGCAGTGTTGAAAGACCTGAGAAAGAGCTGAAGGAATTTTATAAGGTGATGCTTGAAAGTGGAGAAACAAAAACCGTTGAGTTTACACTTGATGCGGATGCTTTTGCATTCTGGGACGACACCCGAAAAGCATGGACCGTTGAACCCGGAGTATTTGAGATCCTGGTCGGAGCCTCTTCAGCGGATATCAGGTTCAGGGATAAGATCAACCTGTATGCAGTGCAATAAACCAGCCCTGTTAATACACCAAATCCGGACATAATGAAAAAGTTATTCTTGGTCTTTTTTGCGATTTCCATGCTGTGCACAGGCAATGCTGCAAAAGCACAACAGAAGAATATCCTGTTCCTGGTCGTCGACGATCTGAATACCTGGCTGTTATCGGATCCGGACAGGTATACCGGTAATGTCATAGCACCGCATATTCTGCATCTCGCGAAAAGTGGGGTTAATTTCACACAGGCGTTTACGGCAAGTCCGAAGTGTTCTCCTTCCCGGACGGCATTTCTTTCCGGGGTGGCTCCGTGGAAGTCAGGAGTGTATGATAACGGACTGGATGTTGCTGCGAGCCCGGCCCTTCAGAATGTTCCTTCATTGCCCCAATATCTCAAACAACAGGGGTATTATGTGGCCAGTTTTGGAAAGATTTCCCACGGATACGATACAAAAGTTGAATGGGATGCCCACAGGAATCACTCCAGGGATCCTGCTCCCCCTGGCGCACCACTGAATGGTTGGGCATATAAAAATGACGGATCCCCGACGATCAAGGACTGGGGTGTCACACACCTGGAAGAGCATGAAATGCATGATACACAATTTGCAGATTCAGCAATTCAACAATTGAAAAAGGTGCATACCAAACCGTTTTTTATTGCCTGTGGAATTTTTCATCCTCATTTTCCCTGGTATGCACCCCGGAAGTATTTCGATATGTACCCACTGGATGATATTCAGCTTCCACCGGTCAACCCTGACGACCAGGAAGATATTCCTGAGATTGGCAGGGACCTGCTCAATACGGGATTGAATAACAGCATCATCACTCATGGTCAGGTTAAAGAGGCCATCCAGGGTTACCTGGCGAGCACGACCTATGCGGATGCACAAATCGGCAGGGTGCTGGATGCCCTTGAGAACAGTCCTTACAAGGACAATACAATCGTGGTTTTTATGAGTGACCATGGATTTCACCTGGGTGAAAAACAGCACTGGACAAAAGGAACGCTGTGGGAAGAGGCCACCCATTGCCTGTTAATGTTTCGCGTACCTGGTGTTACCGGAACTGATCGCGTTTGTTCAAGACCAGTTACCTTGCTCGATGTATATCCAACGCTGATTGAACTTGCAGGTTTGCCACAACCAGCTCACCTGGACGGAGTTTCCCTGGTGTCTTTACTGAAGGATGTCAATGCAAACAGAAGAGCACCGGCACTCACAGCCTACCAGCGCCATATATCGGTTCGGACGGATGATTACAGATTGATCCGTTACACAGACGGCAGCACAGAATTGTATGACAGGAGGATCGATCCGAACGAGTGGGTGAACCAAACAGGTAATCCTGATTATACTGAATTGAAGACGAAGTTGCACACGCTTTTGCCGGCCCTTGAGGAAATGGCGCCGTCGGTTCCGAAATAGATGACCTTTATCAGGAATTATTATAACAGCCTGGACTGAAGCTCACCGGGCTATTCCAGTGTAGCTGCAGGATGCAAGTAAGCGTTAAGCTACAGTAATATGAATAATATGAAAATATCTACTTCTCTTTTTGTCTTTTGTGCGATACTTATTACTTCAACTGTTTTTTCGCAGCAGCGCACCAGGGTTGATTTAAACAAGCAATGGCGAATTTTTTCTGTTGCAGCAGATGTGGATCTGCCGGATGCGGATCTGTCGGATCTTCCTGCAATGGAAAAAGCATCTCAGAACTGGTACAATGCAGATATGCCCCAACAGGTGCAGGACTGCATCCTGGAACAGGGGGAATTACCGGATCCTGCGTATGGTGACAATGTGAAGTACTGGAAAAAAGTATTTGAAAATGACTGGATTTATACAAAGGAGTTCAAGAGTCCGGACACAGGTATGATGCGTCCGGAGGCACCAGGAGAAATAGAGTTGTGTTTCGACGGACTGGATACAGAGGTTGATGTATTTCTCAACGGTACTAATATTGCATATTGCAATAATATGCACCGGCGTTGGCGAATCCCGGTAAAAGGAATCTTAGCACCCCCCGGCGCAACCAATGAACTTATACTTCGCTTTTATCAACCATCGGAGGTAATAAATACCTTTATCAAGGAATACCCGGATACCAAAGTTCAATCGCTCAAGTATATCCGTAAATGTGTATCTGATTTTAAAAGTTACATGGGAGCAGATCCTCCATTCCTGAAAGTCGGGATTCATGACAATGTATACCTCGACCTGCTTCCTGAGAACTATTTTGGGGATATCCAGGTAGAATCTGAACTCGGCAGGGATTTCTCAAGTGCAAGTATTCAGGTCGATACAGATGTAAGGCCAATGAGTAAACAGTCGATTGAGTACAGGATTTTTGATAATTCGGGGAATGAAGTTGCTTCTGGATGGTCCGAAAACCCAACCTTTTCTGTGACAATTGATGATCCGGAATTATGGTATCCTATGAATTACGGAGCACAATCTCTCTACAGGATCAGGTTGAAATTGTGGGAAAAGGAGCAATTGATGGATGATTCAGAGGTTGAATTTGGTATCAGAGATATTCAGGTCGTTCAACAGCACAAGGAAAATGGTCAGCCACTTTTCTGCGTGCAGGTCAATGGTCAGAAGATCTTCATGAACGGGGCATGCTGGGCACCGCTGAATGGCATTACGCATGTTTGGGATGAAGCGAAAGCAGAAACCCTGCTGCGCATGATGGTGGTTGGTAATATGAATTTCCTGCGGATCTGGGGAGCAGGTACAATTCCCGGGAAATCATTGTTCGAATTCTGCGACCGGAACGGGATCGTCATTATGATGGATTTCATGTTCACGGCTCCGCTTCGCCTGCCGACAGAGATTCCGGAGTTCAGTAAAAATATCAACCTTGAAATTGAAGATGTCATCAGGCGACTGAGAAATCATCCTTCCATTGCTTTCTGGAGTGGCGGAAATGAACAATACCTGCTGCACAAATCTAATTTAGGAGACAACACCCATCCCATCGGACGGGAGTTTTACCAAAAGACCATTCCATCAATCGTTCGCAAGCTCGATCCACAACGTTATTTTCATCCCAGCTCACCCTGGGGCGGTGAGAGTTGGATCAATGGCAACCATCCATTATACGGTGACTATCATGATTACTCAACATTCAGGTTTCAGCCACTTTCATCAGTTCCATTGTTCACTACAGAAGTTTGTATGGTGAGTCCCTATTCTGTAACCAGTATGCGCAAGTTTATGTCAGAGGACGAACTCTGGCCTGAAGATTTTGAATTTAAAGTTGATGTGCCAGGCAAAAAGGCCTGGCCCCCGGGGTGGGAGCATCATTCACTTGGATCTGCATGGCAGAAGATCGGTAACATACAGGACTATTGCGATATTGCAAGCGCTGAAGATGCATGCAGGGTTTTTGGTATGGCGCACGGACAGTATCTGAAGGAACGATATGAAAGGCAAAGAAGGGGAGTACCGGATGGACATCCAGATACCTATCGCCGCTCATGGGGTGCTGCGGTATGGAGGTTGAATGATTCGTGGCCCATCATTTATATGAGTATTGTCGATTATTACCTGGAACCCAAGATTCCGTATTATTATCTTAAGCGCGCTTGCGAACCCCTCTTGATTTCTTTCGAACAAACTGCAGACAGGATCTGTGTTTGGGTGACTAATGACAGGGCTGTGCATTTTGCAGATTCTTTGACCGTCGAGCTAAAAACATTCGATGGCACAACTAAAAGAAGCAGCAGTGTGTGGGTGGAGCTTGCACCTTCAGAATCCAGGCGTGTAATGGATCTTACTCATGAATTCTATGAAATAGTTAAAAGAAGAGAATTTATCGAAGCCCGAATGGCCGACCAGGTCAAAACACATCTGCTTTGGCCGGAGAAATACTTAAGACTTCAAAATGGGGAAATCAACGCAGCATACCAGGATGGAGCGCTCGTTCTTCAAGCTGACACCTTCATCAAAGCTGTGGAGATATCCATTCCGGGTACCACAGGAGCAGTATTCAGCGACAATTATTTCGATCTGCCTCCCGGAACACCCAGGCATATTTCGGTCATGGAAGCAAAAGGCGGTAAAGAAATAAACATCAAGGGATTGAATACTGAAGAAGTGGTATTGGATCTTTAAATTACTTAACTGAAGTTTCCTAGTTGATAAATTGTTGATAATGAGGTAAATAAATATAGAA
>CAYOSB010000188.1:0-7672 GCA_964406495.1 uncultured Bacteroidaceae bacterium
GGGGTGGTACCGTTTTTCACCGGTGGGTGGTATCAGTTTAGAACGTTGTTAAAAATCCGGCTTTATAAACCCTCGCCTACCCTCGGCCTGCGCAAAAATATAGGGCTCAGAGCTACGCAAAATCGGGTTCATAAAGCCGTCAAAGCACAGCAACTCCACATACTGCCGGAACGTTGTGGGTAATGCCATTTGACTGCTTGTTTTATTAATATCTCCCGGATTTATTGTCATACATAAAAGGTTATCTTTGTATAAATGACAACCGGATGGATTTACAAATTCTGACATCTGACCTTTTAGACAGTTACATCAAGGCTGCTAAAGAGTCGCCTCTAGATAAGATTGACCGACTCAAAAAGGTTGATATGCCAGTAGATTACTTTGAGTTCTATAAATCTATTTCATCTGTTTATTCTTCAAAGATTGAGGGTGAGGATATTGATTTTGATAGCTATTTCAAACATAAATTTCTTAAAGTAGAGCTTAAGGCTGATTATACTCAAAAAACAGATGATTTATACTCTGCCTATGACTTTATTGATAATCATGAGTTGACACTAGAGAATGTTCAAAAAGCTCATGCAATACTGAGTTCACACCTTCTTCCTAAAAGCCAGCAAGGATTAATTAGACCAAATCCGATGTTTGTTCTCAATAGTAGAGATCAAATTGAATATGTAGCCACTGTTCCAGAGATAGTTAAGCAGGAACTTAATAAGTTGTTCGAAGACATTAAAACACTTCTAGACTCAGAATTAAATCCTTTTGAAGTTTTTTATTATGCTTCATTCTTGCATCTTGTTTTCGTTAAGATACACCCATTTCAGGATGGTAACGGAAGGACAGCGAGACTGATTGAAAAATGGTTTTTAATTCAAAAAATAGGACAAAAAGCAACTTCCGTTCAGTTAGAAAAAAACTATTATATAAATCTTAAAGAATATTATTCAAATATTAAGAAACTTGGTCTTGAATATGAAGATCTTGACTATTCCAAGAGTCTTGATTTTATATTAATGACAGTCAATGGAATTGATGATCAAGATTAGGCACATACCCACAACAAACGATATATGTAATGCCCTTGTCACACCTTTTGCTGACCTGGCTTGAACCATTTGGAAAACTATTCGTAATTTCATTCTACGAACGAAGTTCAACAAATGGCAAAAGTAGCGCCAATCCCTCCTATCGTCGGGGACAAATACTACTCATATCGCCAGAACGTTAGAGGTAAGCTTGTGCCCGCGCTGGAATAATCCTTGAAGTTTTATAAATTTGCTACATGACAAGGGATCAATTAACATATAAAGTAAAAAGATCAATAAAAAATATTGATCCAAAAGCTAGTATTTATCTTTTCGGATCAAAGGCTAGAGGAGATGATTCAATTTCTTCAGATTGGGATTTCCTAATATTAACTTCAAAAGAAGCTACAGAAAAAAATAAAAAAGAAATCAGGGCTAGCTTGATTGATGCGGAATTAGAATCTGAGCAAGTAATCAGTACTTTGATTTATTCAAAATCGACCTGGGAAAATTACAGGAACACTCTTTTATACAAAAATATTAAAAGAGATGGTATCAGAATATGAGTTACAATAAAAATGATATCATCCAATACAGAATAGAAAAATCAGAGCGGACTTTTCTCGAGGCTAATTCATTAAAAACATCGAAATTTTGGAATGGAGCTGTTAATCGATTATATTATACTTGTTATCACATAGTTAGCGCATTACTGAGATGGCATAAATGCTTCAACACATAATGGTGTCAGATCACAATTCTTTAATTTTTACATCAAAACTGAAAAAATAGATAGAGAATTCAGCGTCCTATATTCAGATTTGATGAATAAAAGACAAGAAAGTGATTATGATGATTTTCAAGAATTCGAACAAGTAGATATTGAACCCTTATTTGAAGATGTTCAAGAATTCATTGAAACAATTAAAGAAGTAATAAGAAAATAATGAATATACCCCAAAAAGCTGGACGGTAAGTTCACCTAATTAATGGGGTAAGTTCACTAAAATTACTCATATATATTGATATACCCATGTTGAAAATGAGGCAAGACCATGACTTACCAGAAGCAATAAAAGAATGGGGCTGGAAATACCATCACATAGGAATACCCACAGATATTGTAATGCCTGATGAAAAATACCTGCCACAATTCAGGTTATATGTATCCGGATTCAATACAAGTCCTTTCGGAATTGAATGGATGAGATTTAAAAAAAACAGTCCGATTGATCCACTCATACAATCAGTCCCTCACATCGCATTTGAAGTCGCAGACCTGGATTTTGAATTAAGCCACCGCGTTTTTAAAATTATTACACACCCAAATCCGCCCTCAGAAGGTGTAAGAGTTGCTATGATTGAACATAATGGAGCACCCATTGAATTGATTGAATTTGAAAAAAATACTGCCCACAGCTAACAAACGGCATAAGTATGCGCCTGTACAAATTTCCGGTTCTTTGAGACCTAGCCTAACTGCACATTATTTTGGATTCAGTCTATTCATCTTTAACTTTGCACAACAAAAGAATGCTACAGCATGCATTGTACTGTTGAACCAAAAGAAATACCTGAAATAAAAACCGGCAACATTGTCCAGCAAACCTCTTTCTGGGCGAATGTAAAACACGAACAGGGGCTTGAACCCTGCGCCTTTAATTACAATGCATCGGGCGACCTCCTTTCACCCGGGCAAAGCAGCAGTGCGATCTACCACGACGATCTGCTGGTACTGGTACGCAAAGTGAACCAGACTCATTCCGTGGCATATGTGCCATATGGTCCTAAAAATGAACCCGATTCAGAAAATCACGGCCTGTTCCTGGAGGAACTTTCAGAAGTATTACGGCCTCGCCTCTCAAGGGATTGCATCATGATCCGTTATGACCTGCCATGGGAGAACCAGTGGGCACTGGAGGAAGATTATTACGATGAGCAGGGGAACTGGAAGGGACCTCCCCCCATAAGCAACCAGGAATTCAGGGTCAATTTCAATACACACAAATGGAACCTGCACAAAAGCCACAGCAACAACCTGCCTGCAAACACAATTTTCCTCGACCTGGACCAAAGTGAGGAACATATCCTGATGCAGATGAAACCCAAAACCCGTTACAATATCCGTCTTTCAGCACGGAAAGGGGTCAGGGTGCGCAATTACGACATGTCATATATCGACACCTGGTATTCCCTCTACCGGGAGACAGCGCAGAGAAATAATGTGACCCTTCACGACAAGGAATTTTTTACCACTGTGCTTGCAGCGAGCGGGGAAAATAACCGAGATGTCGATATACGCCTGCTCATGGCGGACCTGGACGGGGAGTTCCTGGCAGCCATGTTCCTGATCCTTTCCGGAAAACGGGGAACATACCTTTATGGTGCCACATCAGGTAAAAAGCGCAATTACATGGCAAGTTATGCGATCCAGTGGGAAGCGATCAAAACTGCCCGCAACAACGGCTGCACAGAATATGATCTTTTCGGCACTGCCCCGAATATGAATTATTCACATCCCTTGGCCGGGTTGTACCGCTTTAAAAGTGGATTCGGCGGAAACCTCTACCACCGGATGGGTTGCTGGGACTACCCGCTCAGAGAAGAGGTGTATAAACACTTTATAGCAAATGAAGTCAACAACCAGCACTATCACCTCTGATTCCCGCCGCAAAAAATTGACTTACTGATGATTATTTCGTATTTATTACATGCCTGACTAATAAGAAATCAACGATTTAGAGCTATGAAAAACATTCTCGTAAGCATCGATTTTGACAACCTGACCGACACACTCATTGATCATGCCCTCCGCCTGGCTGATAAACGATCCACTATGATCTGGCTTATGCACGTGGCAGCACCTGATCCAGATTTTGTGGGTTACGAGCCAGGACCTCAATATGTGCGTGACAACAGGGCAGAAAAACTGAAGGAAGAGATGGCAAAACTCACTGAACAGGCAAAACGAATTGAAAAAATGGGGTACCAGGCCGATGGGGTATTGATACAGGGAGCTACCGCAAGGACAATTATTGAAGAGTCTGAGAAACTCAACATCGACCTGATCATCGTGGGAAGGCAACACCATAATTTCCTTTACAATATTCTGTTTGGAAGCACACCGGATGAAGTAATCAAACGAGCGAAGATACCAGTACTGGTGATCCCTGAGGACAGTTAGATTTGAAAAAAAAACCGGGAATTCGTCACATATTTTTATTACTTTGTGACCTAAACATGATTTCCGGAATGCACATCAATATCCTTCAGCAAAACCCGGGCAAGATAAGATGTATGATCTTAATGATCATGCTGGTATCTGTCCTTTTCTCCTGTGATGACAGGGAAAGGGAATCATATAACTATTACAATACCCTTGTCGATATCAATAACGACCTGCTGGTGCAAGTATATGAATCACTTTATAAAACGAGGCTATTCATTGCGATCTCAAATGACTCGGCCCTTACCCCTTCAGCCTATGAATCACTGAAAAAAAGCTACGCTTCAATCTGTGACATCTGCGAACGGAATTTACAAACACTGGAACAGACAGGACCTTTTTACAAGGATTCCATTCTCCTGAATACCTATACCTATTCAATTAAAAGACTTAACAACCTTTATGAGGATGAATTCAGCACCATTCTCTCACTTCTTCGTGATGGGGTCCGTAATGCCACTATCACCCAAGCCCTTTATAATGCCTCTCTGAAACTGGCAGATAATCACATCTTTGTTCTAGATTCAGTAGCTGAGTTTGCCAACAGATATGCACTTGAAATAGACAGCCTGCAAATCGATTATCATAAAAAGAAAGCTGTTAAATTCAGGAAAGATATCTCCAGGATAAGTAACTCAATTTGTATTACCGGGGATTGCGTCAATGGCTTTGGGCAGCAAGAAGACCAGTTGGGGAATGTATATACAGGCTATTTCAAGAACGGGCTGTTTCATGGCAAGGGTAAGTTGATAATGATGAACGGTGATTCATATGCAGGCGATTTTGTCAGGGGAAGCTTTGAAGGAGAAGGGCTTTATACCTGGCAAAACGGTGACAAATACAGGGGCGAATGGCGTAATGACCAGATCAATGGTATTGGAACCATGATCCGGATTGTAGGGGATACTACTTTTGGCTACTGGGAAAATGGTATTGTAAAGAAATTCTGACCGCAGACCTGGAAACAAAGCCTTCTCCTTTCTATGAACCAAGCCGTGCTAATCCAACATATATCAAAATACAACCTCTAACAACCTTTACCCATTTTTCCTGAATTACCCCCTGGAAACCGTATCCGGGCCGGAGCGCCACTATCGATTCCCTCCAACTGGTTTAGCCCCCTATAATTATGTCCGAAGTGCTAAGTGGCTAAGACACCAACCAACTGTCATAAGTGCTAAGTGGCTATAACACCAACCAACTGTCAAAACTGTCGGAAAGCGCCTCCTACTTCAGATTCTTCAGCAGCACAAAGGATCGTGCCTGGATCTTGTATACATTCTCAACAACCTCTTCCTTTTCGGCCCTCTCCTCACGGTCAGTGTCTACCAACACCTTCCATCGCGATCCCAATACTTCATGCGGAAGGGTAAACGAGATCGGCTCCCAATAACTGTTTACCAGGATCAAAAGAATGTCAGCTTTCAGATTATTCCCATATTCATCCATCTCCTGCATCAGTTCGCCATTTAGAAGCATACCCATGCACCGGATAAAACTGGTCTCCCACTCCTCCCGGTTCATATCGATACCGTCGGTATTCAGCCACCGAATGTCCTTGATCCCTTCTCCCTGGATCTGGCGGTTCTTGAAATATCGCCTTCGATGGGTTACAGGATGCTCATTCCTGATCGCAATGATGTGCCTGGTAAATTCAAACAAACGTTGCTGTTCCTCACTCCAGTCCCAGTTCATCCAGGCGATCTCGTTGTCCTGGCAATAGGCATTGTTATTTCCAAGCTGAGTGCGGCCATATTCATCACCATGACTGATCATCGGAACGCCCTGGCTCAGGATCAGCGTACTCAGGAAATTCCGTTTTCTTTTCTCCCGTAAGGCCCTGATCTCCGGATCGTCTGTGGGACCCTCTTCTCCGCTGTTCCAGCTGATATTGTGGTCCTCGCCATCCTTGTTATCTTCCCCATTGGCTTCATTATATTTCTGGTCATAACTCACCAGGTCATGCAGGGTGAACCCGTCATGTGCCGTGACGAAGTTGATGCTTGAAGAAGGCAATTTCCCATTGTCTTGATACAAATCGCTGCTTCCGCTGAGCCGATAGGCCAGCTCGCTCACCTGGCTGTCATCACCCCGCCAGAATTTCCTAACTGAGTCACGGTATTTCCCATTCCACTCTGCCCACAGCACCGGGAAGTTGCCTACCTGGTATCCACCCTCTCCCAGGTCCCACGGTTCAGCGATCAATTTAAGCTGTGATATCGTGGGATCCTGGTGAATGGTATCCAGGAAAGTGGAAAGTTTTCCTACGTCATATAATCCACGGGCCAGTGCCGAAGCAAGGTCAAACCGGAAACCATCCACCTGCATTTCGTTCGCCCAGTAGCGCAAGCTGTCCATTACCAGCTGCAACGTGCGACTACTAAGCATGTTCAGTGTATTCCCTGTGCCGGTATAATCCGTGTAATACAGCGGTTTATCGGGATCCATCCGGTAGTAATTCTGATTGTCGATCCCCCGGAATGCAAGACTGGGTCCGAGGTGATTCCCCTCCCCGGTATGGTTATACACCACATCCAGGATGACTTCAATCCCATTCCTGTGGTAAGCCTTTACCATCTCCTTGAATTCATTTACTTGCTGACCATGCATCCCTGCGGCGCTGTATTCAGCATGTGGGGCAAAAAATCCTATTGAATTATATCCCCAGTAATTCGAAAGTCCATTGTCCAACAGAAATTTATTATGAACAAAATGGTGGATGGGCATCAGTTCAATGGCAGTCACCCCCATATTCTTAAAATAATCGATGATTTTCGGGTTTGCCAGGCCACGGTAGGTTCCCCTGTCTTCTTCAGGAATATCCGGGTGTGTGGCTGTAAATCCCTTCACATGCAATTCATATATAATCGAATCGTGCATCGGGATATCCGGTTTTTCCACACCTTCCCAGTCAAACGCGGTATCGATGACTACACACTTGTTAATTTCTGAAACACTATCAGATATATTTTTCTCAAATACGTTTTTCTTCGGATCACGGTCGAATGAATAATCAAACATGCTGTCTTTCACATCAATCCTTCCCTCAATCGCCTTGGCATAGGGATCAATCAATAATTTCTGCGGATTGAACCTGATACCCTTTTTCGGCAGGTAACGTCCATACACCCTGTATCCATAACGCTGGCCCGGCTTCAGGTCCGGAACATACACATGCCATACATAATCCGTCACCTCATCAACATCGACCTGTTCATAGTCCTTGTCATTTTTCCCGTCACCAAAGAGACACAATTTAACGCCCGTTGCATTTTCACTGAACAGGGCAAAATTCACTCCATTCCCATCATATGTAGCACCCAGAGGATAGGGTTTACCTGGTAATAATTTGCCTTTATATTTTTTCACAGGTATATATTTTAGTTATAGTGTTTATTTACAATATGTTATAAATTTC
>CAYOSB010000189.1:0-7617 GCA_964406495.1 uncultured Bacteroidaceae bacterium
CAAAATAATAATTGGTTGAAATCATGTGCATTGAAAACAAGTGCGAAACTTTAATTAATAAAGATAGAATTAAAATTATTCGAAAGACTAGGCTGGACCATATTGAATCGCAATTTAAATTGTGTTGGTAATTTTATTCGAGAGGGATTAAGTGTTTACTGGTTTATGCCAGAATAATTTTTTTAATACTGCAAGTTATGAGAAAAATAGCGGCTATTTACATAATACTTTTTTGCTATCAAGCCTATCCTCAGGCAACTGAATTGTTGAGAAATGGTGACTTTTCGAACGATAGATATTGGAATGCAGAATCCGGGTGGTCGATAAGTAATGATTCTGCTAGATATTTATCTCAAGCAAGTGCTTTTTCCTTATCACAATTGGACACTGATATGATTTCATCTGTAAAACCAAACACTACATATTTATTAAGATTTGATTTAATATCGGAGGGCATAGCAAGGATTGCTCCTCAAAGCTCCAACGGCAAAGTTTATTATTCTTCCGAGCCAGTAAGTCGCACCTATTCTAGATCTGGTTCAAAATGGATGGAGTTTACAACTCCTTCAAATATTGGTATTGGAGGTTTTAGTTTGACTGCTTATGCAGATTATTCGAGTTTTATTATTGACAATATTTCTCTTATGGAAGTTGCAGCAAAAGGGACAAGTCCTTACTATGTGGCTGTAAATGGCAATGATGCCGCTTCGGGGAATATCAAAAATCCTTGGAAGACTCCAGAAAAAGCATTTAGAGAGGCGCAAGCTGGTGACACTGTGTTTTTTAGAGGAGGGCGATATCTTAGGACGATGATGGAGGGAGGTATTCATGTTGTTTATAAGGATAGTGCCGATACAGGAGAAGATATTTGTAATAGTGGTGAACCAGGAAATTATATTCATTTTTGGGGGTATCCTTCTGATGTCAAAAATGGTGATTCCGTAATATTCGATTTTTCATTTATAGAGCCACCAAGGAATGGAGGGAATAATACTGGCTTTTATTTTGCACATGCTGGGTATGTTCATTTTAAAAATTTGACATTTAGAAATGTATGGCAGAAATATGAGAAAGTGGTCGGGTACGGTATAAATTGTTATGCTCCACATAACATGATTTATGAGAATATTGTAGTTGATACAATCGGGGGAATAGGAATGTTCTCATCTACATACGATTGGGATGCAAGGGGGCGTTCAGATACAACTTATTTTATTAACTGTGATTTTCATAATTGCATTGACTCTCTTGCTGTTGGTGATTATCAAATAGAGCAAGGGTGGGCAGGTACTCAAGGTGTGGGGCTTTTTGCAGTTAGTTATCCAGGATGTTATTATGTTATAGATGGATGCAGATCATGGCGAAATGCAGATGATGGATTCAACTTTGTACCTTCAGGTGGTGAGGTACGAGTCAACAATTCTTGGTCATTTAAGAACGGTGCATACTTTGATTACCTTGATTTTCATAGTGCAGGTAACGGATATAAACTAAACTCTAGTGGTAATATTGAAGGATTACAAAGAAATCCTTCTAATATTTCCCATTATGTGACAAACTCAATATCTGCTCTTAATAATGGATTAGGATTTACTGAAAATAAAGGTGCTAATCCTTCAATGAATAGGCGAATGTATAATAATATTGCTTACAAGAACTGGCAAGGATTTACTGTTAGTGGTTCTGATCCTGAAGGCTGGGAGCACCGCAATAACGCTTATATAAATAATATTGCTTATGAAAATGATATCGATGTTGGTGAATATCGGGGAGGGTATTTTCATACAAATGATTACAATTCTTGGAACGAGAATACAGAGATATTATTAACTAAAGAGGATTTTATATCAGTTGATTCTTCAGTGATATTTAGACAGTTATCAGGACAGAGGCAGAAGAATGGTTCTTTACCAATTTTGGATTCTGCCTTTCAATTATCAGAGGGTTCGAGTTTAATTGATGCTGGAACAGATGTGGGATTACCCTATAATGGATCAAAACCTGACCTAGGACCATTTGAATATAAATATCAACCGGGTACAAATAACGAATATCCTTCTGTAGAAATTAATTCTCCATCAGATGGAAGTAGGTATGAAAAAAAAAACGCGCTAACTATTTCAGTAGAAGCGTCCGATGATGAAGGAATCAGTACATTAGAATTGTATAATAATGATACTTTGCTTGAAGTAACCTCTTATTCGACGCTCACTTATTTATGGGTCAATCCCCCAAATGAAACATTTTCTTTCAGAGCAGTTGCTACTGATAATCAAGGAGCAAAAGCTACTTCATCTCTTGTATCAGTGACAATAGATTCGGCTGGCGTGATTGCTCCAGTGAAGCAGAATTGCTTTGAAGTCAAAATGAAAGGAAATTATATGGTAGCTGATTCTTTTATTTTAGAGTTTCCAGAAGGTCTTCCGGTGAATACTCTGCTTTCTATAACTAATGAAAATTCCACTACGAAGTTAACACAACTTTTGACTGAATCTAATGATCGAATTGAACATACGATTAACGTGAGTAATCTAATAGGTATGCAATACTATTTTCTTGATTTTAGCAATTCTAAAGGGTTATATCCTTGTGAATCATTTGAATCAGCGATATTGAAAAAATAGCTCATTATTTACTGATTCAAGGTCAGAAATTAATTTAGTATTTGAATTGACTCATAAAGATTTAATTTTAAATTGAAATTATTATCAGTTTAGATCATAAATGGAGATAAATCATATATAGAGGTAATTTAATTCGTCTTTTTATATTATTCATTTGATAATAACTTTAATGGATATATTTCACGACAACATCATTGGGCCTATTATTTATTCGATTAATAAGTTTGGAGAGCGGAATTCTTTTCATATTGATAACAAGAATTTCACATATGCCGATTTAGGGAAGTATGTGTCAAAAATCAGAGCAGCGATTCAAAAAACATCTTTCCATGGCACATTAATAGGACTTGTAACAAATGATGACATCGAGACTTATGCATCAATTCTTGCAATTTGGCTTGAGGGATATGCTTATGTTCCTTTACATCCCAGCCATCCTGTAGAAAGAGGCTTGGAGGTTATTAATCTTGCCGAACTGGATTTGATTATTGATTCCTCTGAAAATCTCGTTTTTTCCATTTGTCATACCATAAAAAGTAAAGAATTAGAGTATTATAGCAGTAATCTTTCTACTGGAAATGTTAGAGATGATGAAATAGCCTACATCCTTTTTACGTCTGGAAGTACAGGAACGCCAAAAGGAGTTCCCATAAGCAGGCGCAATATCGGCGCATTTATGAAAGCGTTCAATGAAACTGAAATAGAAATTGGAGAGAATGACAGATGCTTGCAATGTTTTGATTTGACTTTTGACGTTTCAATTCAGTCCTTTTTAGTGCCACTTACAAAAGGTGCCTGTATCTATACGATCCCACATGATCAGATTAAACCAACGTATGCGCATGCATTGCTTGAGGATCATAAATTAACCATGGCAGTTATGGCACCTTCTATGATCAGGTTTTTAAAACCATATTTTGATGAGATTGATCTCCCGGATCTTAAAAACCTAATTCTGACAGCAGAAGCCTCGACACTCTCATTGGTGGAGGAGTGGTCTTCATGTATTCCAAATGCTGAAATTTTTGATTTCTACGGTCCAACTGAAGGGACGATATACTGTACTTATTCAAAGTTTATTCGCAATGGAGTAAACAAGCATTTGAATGGGTTATTGACTATTGGAAGGCCATTAAATGGTATAGAAGCTATTATAGTAGATGATACAATGGAATTGGTTTCGGCCAATCATAAAGGTGAATTTTGTATATCAGGAGATCAAGTGACTTCAGGTTATTGGAAGAATCCAGAAAAGAATCTGGAATCGTTTTTTGAAAAAGAAATTAATGGAAACACCAAGAAGTATTATCGGACAGGTGATCTTTGTTATTTTGATCATGAAGGCGACATAATGTATTCCGGAAGGATAGATTATCAGGTTAAAATTCAAGGTTATAGAATTGAGCTTGGAGAGATTGAATATCATGCAAGAAATTTCCTTGATGGTCAAAATGCAGTTGCTGTTGCATATGAGAATGGTTTTGGCAATAATGAAATAGCTCTTTTTATTGAAGGAATTTTTGATATGCAAGACGATATCAAGAATTACCTTAAGTCAAAGCTTCCATCATATATGATCCCTTCAAGAATAATCCGGGAAGAGGTTTTCCCAATAAATAATAACGATAAAGTGGATAGAAATGTACTCAAGGAAAAAGTAATGAAATGATTTATGGAAGGTTTTACTTTTAGACAGGCAACACTAGAAGATACTTCTTTTCTGGTGGAAACGATAGTTCAGGCAGAAAAAAGTGGTACTGACATTTTTACATACAATAGCATTTTTGGATTATCGGAAAATGAAGCTAGAAAGTATCTCACAGCTATGCTGGAAGAAGAAGTCGATGGCTGTGAATTATCTGTCTCCAGTTTTTTTGTAGCAGAATTCGAAGATAAAGTTGTAGCAGCACTTAGTTCATGGATTGAAGGTTCTGAAGGGATTTCTTCCTCTGAATTAAAAGGAAACTTAATGAGTTATGTGCTTCCTTTAGAAGCAATTAAAAGAGCTGCTTCTATAAAACCTATTGTTAATCAAATACATATTGATTATAAGCACGGGACTATTCAAAAGGGGGCCGGATACGTAATAAGTGAATTTAGAAATAGGAAATTGTTTGGTCTACTTACTGATAAATTAATAGAACATTTGGTTTCAATAAATCCAAAGGTATCAGAGGTGTATACACATGTTTTTAGCAATAATACACCGGCTATTCGGGCGAATCAGAAGATTGGATTCAGGATTGTTGATAAGATAGGCAGTAATGATGAAAGAATCCTATCATATTTGCCATTCAATGAAAAACTTTTATTAAAAAGAGAACTATAATTTAATTCGTAAAATGGAAAGATCAGAAGTGTTTAATAAACTGACAGAAATATTCCGTTCAGTTTTTAATAGTAAAAACCTGCAGATAAATGAGGAACTTACTGCAAATGATATAGATAACTGGGATTCACTCACACACATGCTTCTTATCTCGGAAGTCGAGAAAAAATTTTCAATTAAATTTAGATTGAAGGAATTAAACAAGATGCGCAATGTTGGTGACTTGCTGGATATGATTGTTTCAAAGATACAATGATTGTTGATTTAGTATAACCAGTATGATCTTCACTTCCTTTAATTTCCTTATTTTTTTTCCAATTGTTGTTATTTGCTTTTACCTGACACCTGCCAGGTATAGATGGGTGACTTTATTAGTTGCCAGTTATTTCTTCTATGTTAATATTAAACCTGTTTATGCATTATTAACTATAGGTATTACACTATCAACCTACCTCTTTACTCGGTTGATGGATAATACGAAAGATGAAGACAGGAAAAGGAGATTTATGATAATAAATATCATTTTAATCCTCGCGCCTCTATTATTCTTTAAGTATTTTAATGTTATAAATAATGAAATCCTTGATTTGATGCAAAGGCAAAATATGAGATGGCCTTTGCCTGAAATCAAATATATGTTGCCCATTGGGATTTCATATTATACTTTTATGAGTATTGGTTATACGGTAGATGTATACAATGAGGACCTCAAAGCAGAAAAGAACATTGGTATAGTTGGATTATTCGTATCGTTTTTTCCCTTGATTTTGTCAGGTCCAATTGAAAGAGCTGGTAACATGATTCCCCAGTTCAGGAATTTCCGTCCACTTGATTACAGTAACGTAACAGCTGGGTTAAAAATGATGCTGTGGGGTTATTTTATGAAACTTGTAGTGGCTGATCGAATCGGGATGTATGTGGATGTTGTATATGGAAATATACAAGGACATAATGGAAGCAGCTTATTGATAGCATCTGTATTATATCCATTTCAGGTTTATGCAGATCTGGGAGGCTATTCACTCATTGCGATAGGTGTTGCAAAGGTTATGGGTATAACAGTTATGCAAAACTTCAATCGGCCTTTCTTTGCTACCAGCATGGCAGAATTCTGGCGGAGATGGCATATGTCGCTGATAACATGGCTTACGGATTATGTTTACACTCCCCTGTCTTTTTCATTTAGAAAGATAGGTATTTGGGGAATCATTTGTTCTTTGATGATTACATTTCTAATTGCAGGAATATGGCATCATGCAGATATGACATCTGTTCTATGGGGATTAATGCAAGGTACATTTCTAAGTATAGAGGCAATTTTATATAAAAGAAGAACTGTTTTTGAGGAAAAATATCATATGAAGAATAAACCTTATTACCTCCTTATTTGCATGGTAATTACTTTCATAATGTTTTCCTCTTCACAGGTTTTTGGACGTGCAGATACTGTTGGCGATTCCTTTATGGTATTTAATAGGATTTTCTCAAAGCTTGGAACTCCATACCTTGATTTAACCACACTAACATTCTCATTGTTTGGTTTAATCATCGTATTATTCAAAGATTTTAAAGATGAATTCTATCCTGGAAGAATTTCTTTTTTCTATAATCGATTTGTATGGGTAAGGTATGGCTCCTATCTAGCAGTTCTATTCATTATTTTTTTATTTGGTGTTTTTGAAGGCTCAAGTTTTATATATTTTCAGTTTTAAATTTGTATGAATCATCTTCTTTTCATTAAGCGTGTATTAATATTATGCGCCTTATTTTTTTTATTTGATTTCATTACTTCAGTTTTTTTGATTAAGGGACTAAACAATTATTTTGGATTTGATGAGAATCCAAAAGTACTGATTAATGGTTCTTCTATGGCTGGTGCAGGTTTTAGCAAGCAATCCATAGAGGAACAGACAGATTTAAACATTGCAAAATACACTCTTGAAGGTGTTTCAGTGGAGGACAGGTATGCTATGGTAGAACAATTTTTCGAAATGTTCCCTAATGAAGATAAAATAGTTATCTATGAAGTCAATCCAGTATTATTCTCCGGTATGAAAACTTCTGAAAATGTGTATACTCATTTTTATCCCTACATGGATGATGAACGGATTAATGCTTTTATTAAATCAGAAGCAGATAAGAAAGAGTATCTAATAAGAAAACTTATTCGATCTTTGAGATTTGATTCCCGATTGATGATAACAGTAATGAGGGGGTATTTGGGTAATGACGAAAATGTTAAAAAAAACAGCTTGGATTCAGCTGCTATTATACAGTTATATCAGCAACGTGGTCTGGCCGATGTAGTAATGAGAGAGGATAAAGTTGAACTGTTTGAAAAAACTGTGAGTTTGGTACTGGAAAACAATTCAGAAGTGTTATTAATTATGATGCCCATGCATCAGGCCAAACTTGAGACATTCGATGAAACCGGTTATAATGAATTAATAAGCTACTTGGAGGTTTTTAGCTCATCAAACGCTAAGGTGGATTTTATAAACCTGAATCTTGATAGTCTGATCCAAGATGCTGGAAATTTTTCAGATCCATTACACTACAATGCATATGGACAGGATAAAATTGATAAAATTATAAGTGAATACTTATTAACTAACTGAAGTTTCCTAGTTGATAAATTGTTGATAATGAGGTAAATAAATATAG
>CAYOSB010000190.1:0-7603 GCA_964406495.1 uncultured Bacteroidaceae bacterium
CATTGACAGTGATCTGGCCTTTACCGTCTGAGAGATATACCCTGGCAATGGCTCTTTTTCTTCTTCCTATTGTGTTAATCACCTCCATGAATTCTTATTTAATGGTATTTAAATCGATCTTTTTAGGTTGTTGTGCTTCATGCGGATGGGTATCTCCTTCAAAAACATGAAGATTTCTGAACAGTTCACTTCCAAGCCTGTTTTTTGGCAGCATACCTTTGACTGACCTCTCAACTACTGCGACAGGTCTTCTTTTCAGAAGGCTCTCAACAGTTTCAGTCCGTTGTCCACCGGGGTGCCCGGTATGACGTACATATTCTCTCTGTGTTGATTTGTTGCCAGTGAGTTTTATCTTTTCGGCATTGATAATGATTACATTATCACCACAATCAACATGTGGTGTGAAACTGGGCTTGTGCTTTCCCCTTAGAATCATTGCCACCCTGGCTGCGAGACGACCCAGGATCTGGTCAGTAGCATCTACCAATACCCATTCTTTATTGACGGTATCTTTATTCGCTGAAACGGTCTTGTAACTTAATGTATCCACGTCTTTAATATTTTTTTCCTGATAAATTCTATCGCCTGAATTTGTGGTTCGCAAAAATACAAATCTTTTTATTAAATCAATAACATATCAACAATTTATTTACAGATTTCTTAAATCTCAGATTTTCTGAAAGATAGATCTTGTCTACGGTATTTATTTACACTCATTTGCCTCGTTTTTTCAACATCTTCATGTTTTGTTTTACCTTTATTGCTGGTAAATTATTCCTGGTACGTGAAAAAATCTCTGTTGATCATCGTTTTGGCTATTTCGGTCCTGTCTGTGCGGGGACAGCGTATGGAGCATGATATTTCCTTTCACCAGATCTTCGATAACCGGGAATATTTTTCTGAATATGCATTCCCTCAGACCATTTTTGGAGCACGACTGGATGCATCGCTGGTTTTCAGAATTGATACCATGCACAGTTTTGCTGCGGGTTTGAATTATCTTTATGAGCATGGAAGCTCGGTTTTTTCAGTGCCACCGCAGGTTAACCTCTATTATGCCTACAGATCGGACCACGTGGAAATGGCACTGGGATCCTTTCCCCGCAGGAACAGGATCGATATGCCCCTGGTTTTTCTGACCGATACACTGAACTATTTCCGTCCCAATGTTGAGGGGGGATATTTTGCTCATTTCAGTAATTTTTTTGAGGTGTATGGATTCGTTGACTGGACAGGCCGGGTCACAACAAATACACGTGAATCTTTCCTGGCCGGAATGGATGCATCCTTCAGCTTTTCGCACTTCTTCCTTAATTCTTCCATGCTAATGTATCATGAAGCCAGGAGCTATCAGCGTATTCATGCCAGTCCGATCCGTGATAACGGGGTTATGGCCTTACTGGCAGGTTACAGTGTTGATAACCAGGAGGAGTTACGCTCTTTGAAACTATCTGCCGGGTATATGCTTTCATACGACCGCCTGCGACCGTCTGACCTGGAGTGGGGAAGGGGATGGATTGCAAATGTGGATTTTCGTTACACTATTGTTGGTTTCAAAGGAGTTTATTATGTTGGCACTCCTGTCGTATTTGAATATGGAGATCCATTTTATCAATCAGGCAATTATGGCAGGCTGGACATTTTTGCGGATCCGTTCAGGAAAAAAAATATTGATTCAAAGATCGGGTGGAACTTTCATTTTGTTCCGGGAGAGGGAATCCATCATTCACAGCAATTAATAATGCATGTAAGGTTTTGAACAGGAACAGCAAACTTTACAGGGAATTTTATGTGGATCCCGGGCCTGATGATCTGCACGGTTGCATTTGAAATGGCGGTGTTTGTAAAAGACCGGGAAGTGCGGAGTAAATTTAGATGTTGGAATTAAATATATTTTAAAACGTATGCGTGAACAGTATATAAAACGTGCAATACACATTGCAGATGAGAGTATTGATGCCGGGGGAGGCCCTTTCGGAGCTGTGATTGTAAAAGACAATGAGATCATTGCGGAAGCATCTAACCGGGTAACAATGGAGAATGATCCGACCGCACATGCGGAGGTAATTGCAATCAGGAAGGCCGGTGCGAAGCTTGGAGATTTTGATCTTTCCGATTGTGAATTGTATACTTCCTGTGAGCCTTGTCCTATGTGCCTGGGGGCTATCTATTGGGCCAGGATTTCAGCGGTCTGGTTTTCTTCTGACAGGAAAGGTGCGGAACGGGCAGGATTTGATGACAGCCTGATCTATGAAGAGCTTGCCAAGCCGGTTGAAAGCAGGAAGCTTAGAATGGTCAGGATACAGGATCCTGCTGCCGACGAGGTATTCAGCAAATGGATCAGTAAAACGGATAAAATGCGGTATTGAAAGATGGATCAGAGGCTTCCAAAGGAATTCTATACCCGGGATGTGCTTGAAGTTGCACCTGCCTTGCTCGGGAAAAAGATCGTACGCAAGGGCGCATCGGGGCTTATTTCAGCACATATTATATCAGAAACAGAAGCCTATCGGGGCACAGAAGATAAGGCCTGTCATGCCAGCAAAGGAAAAACACCCCGTACGAAAGTTATGTTTGAGACAGGAGGCATCCTGTACATGTACCTGATCTACGGGATGTATTGGATGATGAATATTGTCACGGGGGTACACGCAGAGCCCCAGGCGGTTTTGATCAGGGGATTACTGGATGTCAGCGGTCCCGGAAGGCTTACACGCAGTCTTGCATTGGACGGATCCTTCAATGGGGAGGATCTTCAGTCTTCCGAACGGATTTGGATCATCGATGATGGTGAGCGGGTTGAATACACCACCAGCACCCGCGTGGGCATTGATTATGCAGGAACCATATGGAAGATGAAGCCATGGAGATATGTAATGAGATAATCATGATCGTGTGCGTCAATAATATTGTCCCGGCTCGGTTCATTTAAGATATCCTTTTATCTTTGTCGGGACACAAAATTCAGAACATGCGGAATTTCAGATTCTATAACTTATTGACAGGCTGGTCGGTTTTCCTGATCGCAGCCGTAACTTACCTGCTGACCATTGAACCCACCACCTCTTTCTGGGACTGTGGCGAATTCATTGCAACAGCATATAAACTGGAAGTGGGGCATCCGCCGGGAGCACCGTTTTTTATGATCATCGGAAGGTTTTTTACGCTATTTGCAGGAGGCAATGAGCTGGCCGTGGCAGCTACCATGAATGTGTTGTCAGGATTAGCGAGTGCTTTTACGATCCTCTTTCTATTCTGGACCATCACCCACCTGGTAAGAAAATTTTACGGACACCAGCAATCCTATGCACTTCCTGAACTGATCACCATCCTGGGTGCCGGAGCACTGGGTGCGTTGGCCTATACTTTTTCAGACACCTTCTGGTTCTCTGCTGTTGAAGCAGAAGTGTATGCCCTGTCATCGCTGTTTACTGCTTTTGTATTCTGGGCCATGTTGAAGTGGGAAAATATTGCCGATGAGCCCTATGCCAACCGGTGGCTGATCCTTATTGCATTTGTCATGGGTATTTCTATCGGGACCCATTTGCTGAACCTGCTTGCCATTCCAGCGCTGGTATTCATTTACTATTTCCGAAAATATACTTTTTCTGTCCGCGGTTTTGTCGCTGCCCTGGGGGTATCAGTGCTGATTCTTGGGGTCATCCTGGAAGTGATTATTCTCGGTGTACCCGTTGTTGCATCGAGAGTGGAGCTGATCTTCGTTAATGGGCTTGGCCTTCCGTTCTATTCAGGAGTGGTATTTTCTATGCTCCTTATCTTTGGATTGATCCTATTTGGTATCTACCGTACACGGAAAAAGGTAAAAGTAATGTGGAACACAGTACTCCTTGCTTTCTTTGTGATCATGGTGGGGTACTCTTCATATACAGTCATTGTGATCAGGTCTGTTGCCAATACCCCGCTCGATGAAAGCAACCCGGAGACTATCTTCACTTTATCCAGCTATCTCAACAGGGAGCAGTATGGTGACAGGCCGCTTTTCCATGGTGCGTATTTCAATGCCCGGCCAACGGCAGTTGAAGAGGGAAGACCAACTTATTACAGGGGTGATGATGAATATGAAGAGGTAATAAAAGATCGTAAATATGAGTATAACAGCAATTTTGAAGGTTTCCTGCCAAGGATGTGGAGCAGCCAGGCGAAACATGCCAGTGAATATATCTATTGGGGGAATCTGAAGGAATCACAACTGTATAATGTGCGCACGGATGCCAATGGTCAGCCCGTGGTCGGACGTATGGGAGAAATGCAATTTGACAGGAATGCCCCCAAGGCCAAACCGAGCTTTGCCGACAATATGCGGTTCTTTTTCCGTTACCAGGTCGGCCACATGTACATGCGGTATTTTATGTGGAATTTTGCTGGCAGACAGAATGACCTGCAGGGGCATGGCGAGTTGCACAAAGGCAACTGGATCAGCGGGATTAAATTTATCGATGAAGCCAGGCTGGGACCGCAGGATGAGCTTCCTGATTCCATAAAAGACAATAAAGCCCACAACAAGTATTACTTTTTGCCCCTTATTTTCGGACTGGCAGGCATGATCTTTCATTTCAGGAAGCGAATCAAAGACGCCTGGGTAGTCGCCCTGTTGTTTATTCTTACTGGATTTGCAATCGTGGTCTACCTGAACCAGTATCCATTGCAGCCCCGCGAAAGAGACTATGCCTATGCAGGGTCTTTCTACGCATTTTCCATCTGGATCGGACTTGGCCTGGTTGCGATCATAGAGTATATCAGGAAAAAACTTGATCATGCTGCGGTCCCTGTGCTGATTGCTGTTGTATCACTTGTTGTGGTCCCGGGACTGATGGCAATGGAGAACTGGGATGATCATGACAGGTCGGACCGTTACACCGCCAGGGCTTTTGCACGTAATTACCTCAACTCGTGTGATGAAAATGCCATCATCTTTACCAATGGAGACAACGATACATTTCCACTTTGGTATGTACAGGAAGTGGAAGGATTCCGTACCGATGTCAGGGTGGTTAACCTCAGCTATCTTACTGCAGACTGGTACATTGAGCAGATGATGTATAAGTTCTATGAATCGGATCCGCTGCCCCTGAGTATGTCAAAAGAACAATACAGGCAGGGGATCAGGGACTATGCCTACCTTGTTGAGACGAGTACTGCCTTGATCAGGCAGAAGTACGAGGCCAATGAAGAGAAGTACCGTGATGAAGTGATGCGCCTGTACGATAATGCATCTGCCCTTGTTGCGGAATCCAAAGTTCCTGTCGGATTTCCAAACGATTACCGGGCGTTCAAAGCACTGGAAAACAAAATGGATCCCTTCAGGCTGTATTCCTACCTGCGCGCATTTGCAGAAGGTGATGTAGCAGAAAGGATTGAGATCAACCGGGAAGGTGTACAGGGCATTATAAGTGATATGGAAAGTCTGATCAGGACGATTGATGCAGACTATGCACCATTGAAAGATGCCATTGATTTTCTCGCAAGTGATGATCCACGGTTCCAGGATTCACGTTATTTCATTCCGGCTAAAAAGTTTATAGTGCCGGTGGATACTGCGGAACTGAGTGATATGGTAAAAACAGAGGGAATTGAACCCTACCTTGTCGACCAGGTGAGGTTCAGCCTGGGTGAGGAGGTAATCTACAAGAATTCCATTGCCCAGCTGGATATGATCGCCAATAATGACTGGGAGCGCCCGATCTATTTTTCGAATACGGTTTCCAACGACAACTTCCTGAACCTTGATGAATCATTTGTACAAGAGGGACTTGCATACCGTGTAGCCCCCATTAATATCGAAAATTCCACCATGTTGGGGGTGGTGGATACCGACCGTATGTACCAGCGACTGGTTGAGGAATTTGAATGGGGCGGGTTGGACAATCCTGATGTATATATGGATGAGAACAATGTGCGGATGACTATCAAATATCGATACGCTTTTGCCACCCTGGCACGTGCGCTGGCTGATGAAGGGGATGATGAAAAAGCTGTCGAAGTATTAGATTTTTGCATGGACCATATGCCGCACGACCGGATACCATTTAACTTTTCAGTGGTGCCATTGATCCAGAGCTATTACGCTTCAGGAGCCATTGAAAAGGCCCTGGAGTTGACAGAACAGATGGAGCAGATTACAGAGCGGGAACTGGAGTATTTCAGCGAGGTGATCCGCTCAAAGCCAGTCAAAGCTGCGAAAATGCAGAATGATTTTCTCCAGATGATCCGTGACCTGAACACACTGAGCAGTATTGCCCGGGGCTACGGAGAGACCGACACGGCACGTCGATTACAGGATAAGGTGGATGCGTTCGTACCCGTTTTTGAGCAATATTTCCGTCCCTGATGCTTATTGCAAAGATCCCGCGTTTGCTGCGCAAGACCTTTAGATCACTGACGTGGGAAATGCCTGCGGAGGACAGGAAGGTGTACCTGACCTTTGACGACGGGCCTACGCCCGAAGTTACCGAATGGGTGCTTGACAGGCTGGATGAGTACCAGGCAAGGGCCACCTTCTTTTGTCTTGGCAACAATGTGGAAGCAAATCCCGGGATATTTGAGATGATAAAAGCTAGGGAGCATGCGTTGGGAAATCATTCCTATTCGCATAAAAAAGGTTTCAGAACCTCCGTCCGCACTTATATTAAAGATGTGGACCGGGCAGCAGAGCTGATACAATCTGATTTATTCCGGCCTCCTTATGGCAGGATCCGGCCCGCCCAGGTCAGGGCATTGAATAAGAAATACAGGATCATCATGTGGTCGGTATTGAGTGTGGATTATGATCCCGGTTTGCAGGAAAAGCAGGTAATCAGGAATGTGGTGGAAAATGTCCGTCCGGGCTCAGTTATTGTCTTCCATGATTCCCTCAAAGCAAGAAAAAACCTGTATGCCGCATTGCCCGAAGTGCTTGCATTCCTGCGCAGGGAAGGCTACCAGACAGGTGTGATTACCTGAACACCAGGTCTCCAAAATGAACATATGCGATGAGAAGTAACCAGCTCCAGATCATGAGTTCGTGCAGCCAGTTGGTCTTTTTCTGCATAAAAAAATTAGAAAAAAGATATGCTACCGGGATCGCCACAAGTGTGAGCACCTCTGCCCTGAACCCTGAAATAAATGTATAGAACAGGAGGCAATAGAGGAACAGTATGAACAGCACCTGGTAGAGTTTTCGTACCATGATCTTTCTGAACTGGAACCTGCTGATGAGGTGTACGCTGGAAATAAGTATCATCAGGAACAGGTATCCCAGCAGCAGGTAGACGGATGTGTCGAAGCCTGAAAATTCCCTGAGCGAGAAGGCCAGGTTCCTTTCAAGCAGTCCGGGCAGGATTGCCAGGTCATCCTTGATCACCCAGAAGTAGGTAACGAAGAACAATCCCAACATAAGAAGTACCAGCAATGGATTGATGATGCCCCTCCATTTGAGGGGCCTGATAATGGATGCTGTGATCCACAGGAAAGGGATGAACCAGATGATTTTTAGATAAAAAAGGCTGCCGAGTGCCAGGATGTGCGTAGCATTGAACAGCGCCAGGGGTTCGGGTCTTTGCGTCCGCTGATCTTGATGAGGGCCTTGTTCACCAGATGATTGACA
>CAYOSB010000191.1:0-7599 GCA_964406495.1 uncultured Bacteroidaceae bacterium
CGAAATTTATAACATATTGTAAATTAATACTATAACTAAAATATATACTTGTGAATTTTGTTGAAGAGCTTACATGGAGGGGAATGATCCATGACATCATGCCGGGGACGGAAGCGTGTCTTGCAAAAGAGATGGTTTCAGCATATGTGGGTATTGATCCTACTGCAGATTCACTTCATATCGGGCACCTGGTGGGAGTGATGATGCTGAAACACCTGCAGCATGCGGGTCACAGGCCAATTGCTTTAGTGGGAGGTGCCACTGGCATGATCGGTGATCCGAGCGGAAAATCACAGGAACGGAATCTGCTGGATGAAAAGACATTGCGTCATAACCAGGAGTGTCTTAAAGCACAGATTGGGAAATTCCTGGATTTTGAAACCGATGCGCCCAACCGTGCATTGATGGTGAACAACTATGACTGGATGAAGGATTATTCTTTTCTCGGCTTTATCAGGGATGTAGGCAAGCATATCACGGTAAATTACATGATGGCCAAGGATTCTGTGAAAAAGCGTGTGGGTTCTGAATCTGCCTCCGGGATGTCCTTTACCGAATTTACTTACCAGCTGGTGCAGGGATTCGATTACCTGCACCTCTATCGCGAATACAATTGCAAATTACAGATGGGGGGGTCCGATCAGTGGGGGAACATCACTACTGGCACCGAATTGATCCGCCGAAAAGAGGGAGGTGATGCGTTCGCACTTACCTGTCCTTTGATCACCAAATCGGATGGGGGCAAATTTGGAAAGACAGAAGAAGGCAATGTCTGGTTGGATCCGGCACGCACATCCCCTTATAAATTTTACCAGTTCTGGTTGAACGTCTCAGACGAGGATGCAGAAAAGTACATTAAGATCTTTACGATGCTGTCCAGGGAAGAGGTACATGCCCTGGTCAGGGAACATGGTGAGGCGCCCCATATGAGAATATTACAAAAGAAACTTGCAGAAGAGGTTACCACCATGGTACATTCTGCAGAAGACCTGGACATGGCGATCGAGGCTTCACAGATCCTGTTTGGCAAGGCCACGGAGGAAACCCTTGGCAGGATACCGGAGGATATGTTCCTTTCCGTGTTTGAAGGGGTGCCAAATTTCAAAATATTACCCGAGCAAAGGGATGCTGATATCATGACACTGCTTACTGATGATGCAGCGATATTTCAGTCGAAGGGTGAATTGAGAAGACTGGTTCAGGGTGGCGGGCTGAGCATCAACAAGAAAAAGATCACGAATCCCGATCACCATGTAGGAACAGGTGATTATATTAACGGCAGGTACCTGCTGGTGCAAAAGGGTAAGCGGAATTATTTTCTGATCACAGTGAATAGCAATTAATCTGAATACAATGAATAACAACACACAAAAAGGAGTTAGTTTCGGTTCCGTGGATCTGTTGATCTACATGTGGAAGAAAAAGTGGATCCTGGTTATCGTAACATTTCTGGCCGGGATCACATCGATCATCGTTTCACTACAGATCACGGAAAAATATGAATCGACCGTGGTTATGTTCCCCACAACCGGGGCATCCATCTCCAAATCATTATTGTCAGCCAATTACACAGGAAGACAGAGTGTTTATGGTTTCGGTGAAGAAGAACAGGCAGAGCAGCTATTGCAGGTGCTCAATTCCGAGTTGGTCAGGACGCGGATCATCGAAAAATATAACCTGATGGAACATTACGAGATCGATCCGGGTTCGAAATATCCCTATACCCAGCTGGCCAACGAGTACAATGACAATATCAATTTCCGAAGAACGGAATTGATGTCGGTGGAGATCAGTGTAATGGATACTGATCCGCAGATCGCAGCCGATATTGCCAATGATATTTCCGACCTGATAGACACCGTGTACAATGATATGAAAAAAGCACGTGCTGAAGCAGCTTTTGAGCTGGTGCAAAAGGAATATATGGAGTCACAGCGCAGTGTACGCACCCTTCGGGATTCGCTCGAGACCGTTAGTCAGGATATGGCGGCTTCCCTGCGATCGGCAGGGGGCTCTTCACTTGCTTTTATTGCGCGGGCACTTGCAGCGCATGGTGGAACATTCATTACCCTGACCAATCACCTTGACCATGAAACCGAGCGGCTGGCCGACCTGCGTCAGCGCTACCAGGAGGCCAGGGTGGAGGCTGAACAGGAATTGCCACATAAGTTCATTGTCGACAGGGCCTATGCATCAGAGAAAAAAGCCTATCCGAAGCGTTCCGTGATTGTAATGGTGTCGACAGCAGCCGCCTTTCTTTTCACTCTTATATTGCTTGTTGTAATTGACAGTCTGAAAGAGCGGACCGTGATGACCCGGGAAGATTGATGGAGGCACTCAGCGGGCATACCAGGACACCGCTCTGGCTTTGGGTAACCGCCCTTGCCTTTGTAGTTGTGAATGCAGTGTTTATTGCATTCGAAGTGTATTATCTGCCGATTTTGCCTGTGGTACTGTTATTTGTCCTGGTGGGTTTTACCCGTATGGACATCCTTCTGCTATCTATCGTTTTCTTCGCTCCTCTTTCCCTTCAGCTAAGTAATTTTGTAGAAGGGATCGGGGTAGACCTATATCTTCCTACAGAGCCCCTGCTGGCCCTGCTGCTAATCCTGTATGTTTTGCGTTACCTGGGTGGAATCAGGACGCATCTGAAGATTCTCAGGCATCCTGTGACACTTGCAGTCTATTTTCACCTGGCATGGATGGCCCTTACGATCATTTCCAGTAGCGATCCCCTGGTGTCAGTTAAATTCTTTGTATCGCGGTTGTGGTTCATTGTAGGATTCTACCTGGTTGGTATAGAAATCTTCAGAAAGCGTGTCCTGATGAAACGCTATGTATGGATGTATACCATCGCCTTTTCCCTGGTCATACTCTATACACTGGTGAGACATTCGACATATGGGCTGGATAACCAGATGATGGCGCACAGTATGATGCAGCCGTTTTATAAGGACCACACCTCCTATGGGGCAATACTGGCATTTCTTTTCCCGGTATTGATCACATTCCTGGCTGTAGCCCGGAAAAAGGATTTGAACTCCCGGTTCCTGATTGTGCTGCTGATCCTCTATTTCGCCTTTGCAATCGTCTTCTCCTATACCAGGGCTGCCTGGGTAAGTCTGATCGGTGCTGCAGGTGTTTGGGCAGTCATTAAGCTGCGGGTCAGGTTGGAATTCGTCGCCCTGGCAGGTGGGATACTTGTGGCATTGTTCTTTATATTTCAGCCCATGATCATCATGCGGATGGAGGACAACAGGACAAAATCCTCCGGGGACCTGGCAGAGCATGTTCAGTCTATATACAATATCAGCAATGACCAGTCGAATCTCGAACGGATCAACCGTTGGAGCTGTGCCATCAGGATGTGGAAAGAAAGACCGCTCCTTGGTTTTGGTCCCGGGACTTATCAGTTCGAGTACGCGCGTTTCCAGCGTTCTTATGAGCGCACGGAGATCAGTACCAATTTCGGTACCAGGGGAACCGCACATAGTGAATACCTGGGACCGCTTTCGGAGTCAGGGGTGCTTGGCATGCTCTCCATCCTGCTGATCATTGGAACCACCATAGCTACCGGTATCAGGGTACACCTACGGGCAAAGTCGCGGTTCATAAGGGTTTTTTCCCTCGGTATCCTGATCGGGTTGGTTACCTATTATATTCATGGTATCCTCAATAATTTCCTGGATACCGATAAGGCGTCTGCCTTGTTCTGGGGATTCACAGCCATGCTGGTGGCAATGGAGTTGTTCCACATGGAGGAAGGGGAGCGTGAGGATCAGCCGGAGCAGGAATCAGGCACCGGGAAACTCAGCACTGAGAATTGATATGTCATCGAAGATCGATGCACTACCTTCAAGAATCCTCTGTTTTTTTATGATGGAATTCACATTGGTATCAATGGGGTCGTCGTTGCGCATCTCGACTTCCAGTTTTTCTGTGCCGAATTCGATCCCTGATTCATTCAGCACTTCCACTAGTCCATCAGTAAAGCATAGCAGCTTGGAACGTTCATCCATTTGAACAGTTTGCACTTCTACAAAAGGCAGTTCATCAAGCATGCCCATTCCGACGGATCCATTGGTGAGATGAACGATTTCCTTTGATCGTGTCTTATAAAGGATCGGTGGATTGTGGCCTGCATTGACATATTTAAGTTCCCGTGTATCGAAATTGTATTTTGCAATGAACAGCGTGATGAATTTTTCTCCTTTGGCGCTTCTCAGCACTCTCCTGTTCAGTTTTTCCAGCACCTGTTCCAGGGGGATCTCTTTATTGAACAGCGCCTGGAGGTTGGCCTGGAAATTTGACATCAAAATGGCTGCAGAAATCCCTTTTCCCGAAACATCCGCAATGCAGAAACCGATTTCTGTATCGTTGAGTTCAATCACATCATAGTAGTCACCTCCCACTTCAAAATGCGGATGGTAAAATGCATGCATTCTGATGTGGCCATTGTCTGGAAGTTGTTCCTTTTTAGGAATGAGCATGGACTGCATTTTACTTGCCAGCTCCATCTCTCTTTTAAGGGCCTCCTGCCTGAGGGTTTCCCGGAAGAGTCGTTTATTCTCGATTGCTACGATGATGACATTGGAAAGTGTCTGTATGAATCGCTGGTGTTTCAAAATGGGGCTCATGCCTTCGCCCTCCTCTTCGATATCACCGATAAGTACAAAAGCGATGGGTTCATCCTTGTGGGTGACCGGGATCACGATATCCAGGGGTTCGGGAAAAAGCCCGGGTTCCGAAGTGACATGACGTATTTCGTCATAGTTTAACAGGTCGGCAGAGATATCGAGGTTTTTAAAGAAGTCCTCTCCGAATCCGGAGTTCAGGAGGCATTCCCATCTTTCACCTAATTTGATCACCATCACTTTGCCAATGGACAGGTCATGGGTAAGCAGTTTTTCGAATCTCCGGGTCAGTTCATCGACCGATACATTTTCGTTGATGGCCAGGGTGATTTCCAGCAGAGCATTCAGTTTGAATGTTGATATCTCTAATCTGTTCTGGAATTTTGGCATGGATGACAAATTGATCTGTTTCCGGATCTCTATTTTTTTACGCGTTCGGAATAGGAACGATCACGCGTATCCACCTTGATGGTTTCACCCTGTTCAATAAAAATAGGAACCATAACGGTGGCACCCGTTTCAAGCGTTGCAGGTTTCAGGGCTGTAGATGAAGAGGTGTCTCCCCTTACACCAGGCTCAGAATAGGTGATCTCCAACTCAACGAATGGGGGTAGCTCACATGAGAGCGGTGTTTCATTGTCGGCATGAACGACGATCTCTACTTCCTGTCCCTCTTTCATCAGGTCGGCATTTTCCACGAGGCTTTCCTCGATAACGATCTGTTCAAAAGTTTCCAGGTGCATGAAATTGTATCCCAGGTCATCCTTGTACAGGAACTGGTATGGACGCCGTTCAACACGCGCCGTATTTACTTTTACTCCGGAAGTAAAGGTATTGTCCACCACTTTGCCCGTTGTAAGACTTTTTAATTTAGTTCTTACAAAGGCCGGACCCTTTCCGGGTTTCACATGTTGAAACTGCACGATCGCATAGAGGTCATTATTATATTCCAATACAAGTCCGTTTCTGAAATCTGAGGTTGAAGCCATTATTATATTTTTATAACGATTAACGCTTGCAAAATAAGGAAATTAATTGTTTTAAGGCAATATTCTTGTTGTGTCAGAGCACTTTCTTTTTTGGTGTGGTTGCGATAAAGTCCTTCAGGTAAAAGGGTTCGAAGTACGCAGTATCTTCGAATTCCTTGTTGATGAACTTCTTGATTGCGAGGGGGACCATCTGCTTGGCAGAGGGTTCGATCCCTGTGATAATATGTGCATTATCATGCCGGATCGTCCCTTTGATCTTTTCTGCACCATTTCCGAAAAAAACAATATGATTTTTACGAAGGATCTTATCAAAACTGTTTTCTTCCACGATGGTTGCGGAAACTGGTTCTATTTGATCAAGCTGGTCATTGTATACAGCCGTGAATACTTCCATCCGCCTTGCATCGATCATCGGGCAGAAAAGAAGATCGGGGTGCACCCGTTGCAAATTTTGTATCTCCTGATTCTTCTTTGCTGTAAGGGTCAGGGATTGCAAGGTGATGATGCCTGTCACTGGTATATTTTGGGCATAAGCGATTCCTTTTGTCGCGGATACTCCAATCCTCAGTCCGGTATAGGAGCCGGGTCCTTTACTTACCGCCACTGCATCCAGCTGATTTGAATTCTTCCCGGCCTCTTTGAGCACTTCTTTAATGAACAGGGTCAGCAAAGTGCCATGCGAGCGGTCTTCAGAACTCTCCCTTGATGCCAGTATCTGATCTCCTTCACTGAGTGCCACGGAACATACATTCGTGGCGGTTTCAAGATGAAGGATCAATGGGTTCTTTTGCATACACTAAGAAAATGTTTAGTTCCTAATCCCCGGAGAATAAGCGGTCCTCCGGAACCACTTCCACATTCATACCGTCGCTGAGATCCTTGGAAACGGCTGAATATGGCGCAATGATCACCTTGTCCCCGGCGTCGAGCCCTTCAAGGATCTCAATATAGTTATTGTCCTGGATTCCTGTTTTTACTGGTTGCATAACGGCTTTTCCATTCTCTTCAATAAATACCACGGTAATCTTTTCCTGTTCCACATCTGCCATGGTCTGTGTAGTGGATATGCGCACATCTCCGCCGATGCTGACAGATCCTTCGGACTGTCCATCCTCTTTTTCTTCCTCTCCGCCTTCTCGGTCTTCTTTCCCGGGAACCCTGGTTGCAACTGCCTGTATAGGAATGGAATAGGTTCCTTTTCTTACTTCTGTCTGGATATCAGCCGTAGCAGACATCCCGGGTCGAAGAGGATACGGATTTGCTGCGCTGACTTTGTCTTTATATGATTCAGGCAGCAGCCTGATCTTTACATTGAAATTGGTAACCTGGTCCGTAGTAATCCCGGTGACATTCGCAGAGACAGGAATCTCCGTGACTACACCTTTGAATTTTGTGTCGAGATAGGCATCCACTTCGATCAGGGCAGTATCCAAATGGGCCACCCTGACAATATCATTTTCGTTCACTTCAACTTCCACCTCCATCATGCTGAGGTCGGCAAGCCGGAGGATCTCTGTTCCTGACATCAGCTCCGTACCCACTACCCGCTCACCAAGTTCGACATTCAGGGCAGAAATAGTACCGCTCATCGGTGCATAGATCGATGTTTTTTCGAGGTTCTCCTCTGCTTCTTCGAGCGCCGCCTGTGCACTTGCTACAGAGAATTCAGCCGCTTCTTTTTCAGCTCTTGCGGTAAAAAAATTGGTTTCCGACTGTTCATATTCGGCTTCCGAGATGGCATTTTGTTCATATAACTGCTTGTTTCTCTCAAAGTCTAGTTTACTTAACTGAAGTTGTGCTTCTGCCTGTTTCAATCTCGCTTTTGCGTTATTGAGCGAAGCTTCAGCCCTGTTGCGCATCATGATATAGTTGTCAGGCTTGATTTTTAGCAGGAATTGACCCTTTTCCACGTTATCCCCTTCTTTTACCGCTAACTAAACGGCCACCCCCGAGACATCCGGTGAAATTTTTACCTC
>CAYOSB010000192.1:0-7542 GCA_964406495.1 uncultured Bacteroidaceae bacterium
GAAACGGCTTGTTCCGATTCACTGAGAATAATATAATTGTCATAAAAAGCGAAATGTGTTTTCAGCAATTTCCTGACCGCAGGAAGCTCATAGTGGATTTCGGGAAAACTATAAATATCATAGCTCACCTGGTCATCCAGTTGGTAACGACTTGCGTAGTCTGAAAGTTCCTTTCCCCGGGCAGCTGCCATCGCAGACACCCAGGTTGTCATTTTCTCCACCGCTTCAGATCTGCTCCTTACTTCCATTATAACCACTTCATGGTATGCTTCATTTTTCTGATCCTCCAGGGTGAACCAGGCAATCTCATCGTTAAGCAGTCCCAATAAACCGCCAAACATTCCCTCTCCCAACACCTTCCTGCTTTCATTGTCCATCAATTGATAGCGTCTGAACAGATCTCTTTTCCTGAGCTCATTTCCGAAATCTGTAATAAACTTATCCACATCACTGATTCCGTATGCCTGGAATTCAGAAACATTGGACGGCACAAAAGAGGTGGCCTCCATTCTCACGGGGGATTGGTTCCTGAAAATGTTCAACCAGCTTTCCAGGGAATCACTGGCATAGGTCATCCCACTCAATATGATCGCATCGTCGCGGAGATCCAGGTCAAATTCCCCCCATTGTGCAAATTCCGAAAGCGATGAAAGCGCTCCCTGGTATTGGTTTTCCACCAGCGGAAAAAATAACGCATCCAGCTGGTCATAATTCAGGTAAACGTTCCCCAGCACATATTTGCCGGCCGTCTCTGCAACGACCCTGAATCCCTCCCGGTGCAGGATACCACCCCCGGAATGCAGGCTCCGGATTGCATCCTCCAGCAGGATGGATGAACTGCCAGCGATCAACAACCCGTTGGCAATTACATAGGAGAACTGATCAGCTCCCTGGGTAGTTCCAAACGATACATCAGTCAACTCAACGGCTTCATACTTGCGCGTGTTGATTTCAGCAGCACTCCCCGCCATTACCCTGATCTCATTTTTAATCTGCTGCGGTGATACCTGGTCACCCAAGTCAACATAGAACAGGGCAGAATGACTGCTTTTCCCCTCTAAATGCAATGAAATACTCAGTGCACCCTCGTGTAACCGGGATGTAAGCAACGGCATCCGACGTATGCGGTCGGTCCACCGGCTGGCAACACTGTCAAATTTCATGAACACATGACGGGATCGCAATTCATCCCATAAACTGTTGCTTCCGGAAAAATCATCAGTAAAAAAAGTATAGTCGATCTGCTCGATGAAAACAATGGCATTGGCAGGTACGGCTTCAGCAACCGACACCTGCTGACCCTTATCACTCTTTTTCAATATGATAAAAAAGAGCAAGCCCACACAAACAACTGCAACAGCACCACCGATCAATAACTTCTTAACCATGAATCAAAACCTTTAAATTCAAATTTATTAAAAAGAGAGGGTTCAACGAACAGAACTTACCAACATTCGACACAGGTTTTATTATCTTCCGGTACCAGGTTTTAACACTGGAACTTTTTAAACCTCGAAAATCTTTTGTATGGTACAATTTTTGCAGTCTTGCGACTATTTATGAAGCATTTGTTTACCATATTTTTTGTTCTCGTTGCCATCAGTTCGAACGGCCAACGACTCCGTGTTGTTTCTGAAAACAATAGTGAACCCATTGCCAATGTTGCCATATTCAACAAATCACGGGAACGGGCCGCCATCACAGACAACAATGGCTATACGGGGCCGTTGACTTTCACGGAGCAAGACACACTCATATTCCAGCACCCCTCCTTTAATACCGTTATATATCCCTATGCTGAGATAAGGGATCAAGCGGTGGTCAGGCTTTCCAAGCGGAATATCCTGTTCGATGAATTCATTATTTCAGCCACAAAGTCACGTGAAAGCAAACAGATCCTACCCTATAAGGTCAGCGTAATCCAGGAAAAGAACCTGGTCAATAACCCGTCGCAAACTGCGGCTGACATCCTGATGGAAACCGGTAACATTGCCATACAAAAAACCCAGGCAGGTGGAGGGAGCCCTATCCTCCGGGGCTTCGAGGCCAATAAGATTCTGCTGGTGGTCGATGGAGTAAGGATGAACAATGCAATCTACCGTTCCGGACACCTGCAGAATTCAATTACCATTGACCATGCGATACTTGAACGCACTGAAGTGATCTTTGGACCCAGTTCACTCATTTACGGCAGCGATGCCCTGGGCGGTGTGATCCACTATTATACGAAAGATCCTGAATTGGCAACGTCAGGAAAAAGAAATTTCGGTGGCGGTGCTTATATGCAATATTCAACTGCCAACAACGGAAAGGTTGGTCATATTAACTTCAATGCTGCAGGAAAAAAGTTCGGCTCGCTTACGAGCGTTACATACAAGGACTTCGGAAATATCAGAATTGGTTCCAACAGGAACCTGTTTTATGGTGACTGGGGAAAAACACTCCACTATATCCAACCTGGAGATGACGGCAGAGACAGCATGTATCTCAACGAGGATGAGTATCTGCAGCGTAATACAGCATACCGGCAAATCGACCTGTTACAGAAATTTAAGTATGCACAAACAGACTTTATCGACTGGATCATTAATCTGCAATATTCCTCCTCTTCCAACATCGACCGGCTGGATAAATTGAATGACTACGACGGGAACGGGATCCTGAAGTACGCAGAGTACTATTACGGTCCTCAGAACAGGCTGTTGGCTTCTGTTAAAAATGTCAACCGCAATGACAATTCCTTCTTCACCAACGCAACCTCTATTTTTGCCTATCAACGCATTGATGAAGACCGTATTTCAAGAAAATTCAGATCGAACGACCGACTGAATCAATTAGAAACGGTGCACATGCTGAGCCTCAACATCGACTTCCTGAAAGTGTGGGATGTCAATAAAAAATTAAATTATGGCTACGATCTTATATACAACCATGTGGGCTCAGGTGCTTTTTACGAACATACAGAGACCGGGGAGATACGGCCGGCACAATCACGCTACCCTTCAGGTGGGAGCAATACATTTTCCTCTTCCCTGTATGCCAGTTACAAAAAGATCTTTACCGATAAACTGGTGCTGAATGGGGGTGTCAGATATAACTTTTCACACCTGAATTCAGTATTTAACAATCCTGCGCTTGCTTTTGATACCACCAGGTTCAGCAATGGCGCCCTCACAGGTAGCCTGAGCCTGGTATACCATCCCGGACCGGCCTGGCAGCTGAACGGCATTCTCTCCTCCGGATACAGGAATCCCAATGTGGATGATTATGGCAAGATCAGGGCCAAAGATGATTACATCATTGTACCCAATCCCGATATCAAACCCGAATACACCTACAATGCAGAAACCGGAATCAGCAGGGTGATTGAAGGATTTTTACGAATGGACATTGTCGGCTATTACACCCTGCTCACCAATGCCATCGTCCGGACCGACTATGCTCTGAACGGACAGGATTCCATGATGTATGACGGTGATATGTACCGGATCTCTGCAAATTATAATGCCAACCTGGCCCATATCTATGGAGCTTCGGTAAATATGATCTCCGATTTCTATAATAATATTGTACTGAAAGCATCCCTGAACTATACCAGGGGAAGGAATCTCACCGATGATGTCCCGCTGGGCCATATCCCTCCGGTATTCGGACGGGTAAGCATTACTTACGACTATAAGAAATTCCGGTTCGATAGCTTTGTGTATTACAATGGATGGAAATTCACCGATTCATTTTCCCCTTACGGGGAGGACAACGAGGACGAAGCCACCATGTTCGGCTATCCCTCCTGGTGGACACTCAATCTGCATTCCTCCTACAGGATCAATGACTATCTTACCGCGCAGTTCGCAAGTGTAAATATCCTTGACCAGTTCTATAAACCTTTTGCTTCAGGGGTAAGTGCCCCGGGACGAAATTTCATAGTCACCCTCCGCACCCACTTCTGAACCCATGCTGGTGAATTACCCATGGAAAATAATAAACGGACAGTTACCTGCCCGCCTGGCCTGCCGGTCGCTATATTCAGATTCCTGTGCGAATTCTTTGAACGGAGCGTAAAGATTGATATTTTTGAATACCCATGACAAAGGTTACACCCCATATCGAGGAGAGCTGGAAGTATGCACTCCGGGAAGAATTTCAGTCGGAGTATTTTACCAGGCTTAAAGACTTTCTCCTGCAAGAACGGTCCCGTTATACCATTTATCCCCCGGGACCAAAGATCTTCAATGCCTTCGACAGTACCCCGCTGAAACAGGTAAAAGCAGTGATCCTGGGCCAGGATCCCTACCATGGTAAAGGCCAGGCACACGGATTGTGCTTTTCTGTTCCAAAAAGTATCCAGCCACCCCCCTCACTCGTGAATATTTTTAAGGAATTGCAGGCAGACCTGGACATCCCCATTCCCAGGCATGGAAACCTGGAGGCCTGGACAAAACAAGGCGTGATGCTGCTGAATGCAACACTCACAGTGCGGGCTGCCAACGCAGGATCCCACCAGAACAAGGGTTGGGAACAATTTACCGACCAGGTCATCCGGGTCATCTCAAATCAGCGGGATCATACAGTATTCCTCTTGTGGGGACGCTATGCCCAGGCCAAGGAGAAATTGATCGACCAAAATAAACACCTGGTGCTGAAAGCCGCCCATCCATCCCCCTTCTCCGCACATAACGGATTCTTCGGATGCCGCCATTTCTCGAAAACAAACACCTTCCTTGAATCAAAGGGACTGGAACCGGTCGACTGGCACCCCTGAGGAGAATTCAACCGGCCTCGTACCCAAAAACCCGATTATTTTTAGAGAATCCAAAGACAGATTCCTGCTTTTGGCACAGTATTTGTGTTTTTAATGGTGACAGTTCATCCAAGCATATACCTGACTTTATTCGGGGCACGGTCCGTCTCTTCCGGAGACGGGCTTTTTATTTTCAGAAACTTTTGTAGCCAATGATCTCCCGCACCTCGCGAAGCGTCTTCGATGCACTTTCACGGGCCTTTTCCGCTCCCTGTCTCACTACATTTCTTAAGTATGCATCATCGTTGTAAATATCGATGATTCGTTCCCGGAATGGTGTAGTAAACGCAATAATATCTTCTGCAAGTTGTTTTTTCAAATCCCCATACCGGATCGTACAGTTGTTATATGCCTCTTCAAAATGTGCAACTGTAGCTGGTTCGGACATAAGTTCAAGCAAATAAAACAGATTTTGGATCGGTTCCGGCTTTTCGGAATTGGGTGTTTGCGGACCCGCATCGGTAACGGCCCGCATCACCTTTTTGCGGATCACTTTCGGATCATCGATCAGGTAGATCCCATTGCCTTCCGACTTTCCCATTTTCCCGGTACCATCGAGTCCGGGTACCTTCACAAGGTCGCTTCCGAAATTATATGGCTCCGGCAGGGTGAAGTAGTCGACGTTATAAATATGGTTAAAGCGCTTGGCAAATTTCCGTGCCATCTCCAGGTTCTGTTCCTGGTCCTTCCCAACCGGTACCTTGTCGGCATTGTGTATAATGATATCTGCACACATCAGTACGGGATAGGTCAATAGTCCCGCATTTACATTTTCGGGCTGCTTCCGTATCTTCTCCTTGAAAGTAGTGGTACGCTCCAGTTCACCGATATAGGCATTCATATTCAGCAATAGATAAAGCTGGGAGATCTCCGGGACATCGCTTTGGATATAGATCGTTGCCTGCTCAGGATCAATACCGCATGCAATATATTCCGACAACACTTTCCGGATATTATCATGCAGATTCTCTGGTTTGGGATGCGTGGTGAGTGAATGCAGATCAGCTATGAAGAAAAAGCAATGATACTCATGCTGCATTCTCACAAAATTCTTCACTGCACCGAAGTAATTCCCCAGGTGCAGGTTTCCCGTGGATCTGATCCCGCTTAATACCGTTTCCATATGTTTTTCGAAATAAAATGCCTACAAAGCTAATACTGAAAATCAGGGGGTGCAAATATTCAATCCATTATTGTATGCCATTTGATCATTTTAGTCTTTTGCGGTCCCTGTTATATTGTCTACTTTTACATATTTTGCGCGCTATGTAATAAGCAGGGTGTTAATAAAACACATGAGAATGCTTTAGAATAATTTGTATTTTTTCACGGGATAAAACTGATCTATGGAATCAACCAGACAGCAGAAAGTTTCGAGAATGCTCCAGAAGGAGCTGGGCATCTATTTTCAGCAACATGCCAGGGAAATGCTCCCCGGTAAAATGATTACTGTAACTGTGGTAAGGATCAGTCCAGACCTTGGCGTGGCGAAGGTCTACCTGAGCATCTTCCCACTGGACAAGAAAGAGGAGCCCCTCGAAAAGATAAAGGTACATGCCCCGTCGATCAGGAATGAGATCGGGAAAAAGATTAAAAATCAGGTACGCAGTATTCCGGAATTTATCTATTACCTGGATGATTCCCTGGATTATATAGAAAACATTGATAACCTGCTCAGCGAAGATGAATAAAAATAATGGACCCCGGAATGAAAAGTGCAGAAAAAAACCATCACATCAGGCAGCAGGGGACCCATGGGCTGCAAGGGTGACCCGATGAACAATGAAAAAAAGAATTAAATAAGGATCAATATAAATGAAATATGACCCTGTAAAACGTAGCCTCGGCGCAGTATTCAATACCACCCCGTTTTTGCGTAAAATCTTTTACCACCTGCTTAACCTGCTTCTGCTCAGGTCGTGGCATATCAGGAGAGAGTTGAGAAAGCTCAGGAATGCGCTGCCTGAAGCACCTTCTATTTTGGATGCAGGCTCCGGATTCGGTCAGTACGACTATACGATGTCCATGCAATTCCCGAAAGCACAGATCACAGCCGTGGATGTAAAACAGGAACAGATCGATGACTGTAATGCATTTTTTGAACGTATCGGCAGATCAGACCGGGTCAAATTCGAATATGCAGACCTTACCACATTCCGTCAACCGGAGGCCTATGACCTCGCGCTTTCGGTGGATGTAATGGAACATATCGAGGAAGATGTGACCGTATTTAAAAATCTTGCTGCCAGTTTAAAAAATGGAGGGGTACTTCTGATCTCCACCCCTTCAGACCAGGGAGGTAGCGATGTGCATGATGACCATGATGATTCATTTATCGAAGAACATGTACGTGATGGATATGCCATCGACGATATTGAGGCCAAATTGAAAACCGCAGGATTCTCCGAGATCTACAGCAGGTATTCCTACGGCACCCCAGGCAAGATCTCGTGGAGGATCTCCATGAAGTGGCCGATCCGGATCGCCAATGCAGGCAAGGTCCTGATCCTCCTGTTGCCATTCTATTACCTTGTGTTTTATCCGATCGCATTTGTGCTTAATATTATTGATGTCAATACCAGGCATAAAACAGGAACCGGTTTAATTGTAAAAGCCATTAAATGAGATTTCCCCTTTATATTGCAAGAAGGTATCTTTTCGCCAGGAAAAGCCAGAATGCGATTAATATCATTTCGGGGATCTCCATGCTGGGGGTGGCGGTAGGGACCATGGCTCTGGTA
>CAYOSB010000193.1:0-7526 GCA_964406495.1 uncultured Bacteroidaceae bacterium
TTGTAAAAGACGGAAAAGTTCTCTTGGAGAAGAGAAAAAAAGATGAAGATAATTCTTTCAATCCTCTCAATTACCCTCCTGCTTGTTACAGGTGGCAGCATAACAGACCAGGATACAAATAAAGCAACAGGTAACTGGGTAATTGATTTCTTCGACGACTTCGACACTTTTAATCCGGAGAACTGGCAGGACCAGCGCATATGGGTGAACAATGAGAAGCAGTGTTATGTGCCGGACAACCAATACGGGACACGGGAAGTAAGTGATGGTACGATCAAACTG
Source organism: uncultured Bacteroidaceae bacterium (assembly GCA_964406495.1). Taxonomy (GTDB): domain Bacteria; phylum Bacteroidota; class Bacteroidia; order Bacteroidales; genus M55B112. The sequence goes on from CAYOSB010000193.1 coordinate 283, forward strand.
AAGGTGATCAATGTCGGGGAGGAGTTTCCGTGTGGCAATATGGATAAGCATGGCAACCAACATCCGGACACCCGTTATGTTGCCGGCCGGATCGCATCAAAAAACCGAAAGGAGTTTGTCAAAGGAAAATGGACCGCAAGGCTCAGGCTATGGGGGAATGGCGAATCCAGTATGTTCCCGGCGTGGTGGATTCTTGGTGCGCGTAATAATGAGCCACCTGTCCAGGAAACTGATGAAAACATATGTTGGCCGTTGACCGGCTCAGGTGAAATAGATATTTTCGAACACCATGGTGATCACCAGGAAGACCAGTATACAACTGGTGCCATCAAAAGCCTGGGCGAATGTGACAAGGGAGATTGGTGGAGTTTGCGTACCACTGTACCCTCCACGCTGAACGAATATCATGAATACTCCGTTGAATGGGAGGGAAGCGACCTGGTATACCGGCTGGATGGCAAGGAGGTATATCGAAATGAAGGTGAAGGGGACAAATACCCGGAGCCCATGTTTGCTATTCTCAATTATGCCAAGATAACAGATACGCCTATGACCGGGGAGTGGGTCATGGAGGTAGATTGGGTGAAACATGAATACCGGAAATAGCTACAGGAAAAACTGGTGAGTGTAAGTTGACCGGACCATGAACCAGGCAGCTGATGTCATTTTTGCGATCGGGTATATCCCGTTGAAGCAGCAATAAATGATACCCGTCATCAGCAGAAGATCATCAAGAATTAACAGAGAAATTCGTTAATCTGTCCTGCATATTGTAACCACCCAGTGTGCTTCATCGTCGGGCCGGTTGAGAGGAACAATCTCACCACCGGTAACAAGGGACTCAGGACCCCATTCACCGGTATTGATGTTGATCCAGGTCAGTTCAAAATTCCGGCCTTCAAACGCTTCCAGGTTGAGGCCTACCGATCCTCCACCCTGCTGGGTAAAGTACAGGATATATGCATCGCCCGGATTGGCGGCCACGTATGCCTCATCCTCCTGGCGTTCACTTAACAAATCTTGTTTCGGAGCAACCTCCCAAAACCGGACTTTTTCTTCCACTTTCCGTGTTGCCATGATACATGATTTGGATTTATCACACAATCCGATTCCGGCAGTCGGCCTGTGAAAACGTACGCCGGCAACTCCGGCCACCAGGCTCCTCCACCATTCTTCTACAGCATTGTCAGTATCACCTGGTTTCCATCCTTTCCAAGGCCCTCCTTCGTGGGCATCAGAACCATACAATTTTGTCATATGCAACAGGAATCCCCGGCTCCGGGCCTGGTCAGTCAGCCATTTGATCTTTTCCCAGTGCAATTCATCCCATAGCCTGCTGTTGGCCTGTGAAATATCTATGTAATCGTAGATTTCAGGATGTGCAAGCTGATGGTTGATGTTCTTTGAGTCTGGCACATCAAATGCATCGTCTGCCATGTTGGTGCAAACAACTGTCGCACCTGCCTGATTTGCTTCTGCTTTAATAAATTGAATCCAATGTTCACCCCAGGAATAATGCTCGGAGGTTTCATTATTCATATTGTAAATCACATTGGGGTAGGAAAATGTGCAGGTCAATACTTTTTTAACAAATATCTCCTGGTAGCAGCGTACCAGATCATACTGCTCTTTTCTTAAATCTGGCGCAGCCACATACACCGGATTTCCCGGCACACCTTTTCCCATAGGATGTTTTCTGTAGATCACGTGTCGTGGATAGCTGGCATCAAGACCAGATTCTTTTTTATTGTAATTGGAGTTATTTTCAGGGTTGAACGGACTGCTTAACCAGTTGTCGCCATACCAGTCAAAACGGTCCCAGATTTCTAATTCCACGATAACATCACGTTTAGCTGCGGCAGCAATAAATGCAGTGAGCCGGTCCCAGTAAGGTCCGGCAGGTTGTGTTAAATCATATAGTCCATCGTTGCCCCTTTCATACGCTTCAATGCCGGCGTGTGCGGCACTTCCGGGATCCAGGACGCATCTTAGTGTATTGCCACCGGCATTGACCATCTCCTGGATCTGTGCAATGATTTCATCCATATCATCTACAGGGTTGGTATCTAGCTCTGATCCATCTATAAATGGATTGTGTCCATGGTTAAATGCCCCCAGCAGCAAAGTTTTTTCTCCGTGATAACTCCAGTATAGCGAGGAATCCACCCTGATGCCCGGGTACATATCATGGCTCTTTTTGATGGGACGTTGCGTGCAGGAAGACCACATACACATACAAACCACAAGGGAGATCAAATAATGATAATTGTATCGTACCCTATCTATGGAATTATAATTATATCTGTCTGCAATTACCTTTATTACGTGGTCAGAATACATACCTTGGTGCCCCAATAATGAAATTTGGTACATGGCAATGCAGTCATTTACAACTCAACTTCAAATCCAAGTAAGGCACGTACCTGATCGGCATTTTTTTTAGTGGTTAACAGTTCCAGCAAAAAAAACGCAACATCCACGGCTGTGGATGGATTCCAGGATGTGATCATGTGATCATCAACCACAATGGGCTGATTGATCACATGGACACCAAATTCCTTAAGTGCTTCCCGTCTGACAGGATTCTTGTATGTAGTACCTTGTTTGCCTTTTAAGACGCCGCTCTTTCCCAACGGCAGAGCGCCGACACACACAGATGCAATGATCTTTTCATTGTACCGGAAGCCCCGGATCAGCTCAAGGAATTTGTCATCATAAGCATCTTCATAAAAACCATATTGTTCAAATCCACCCGGAACAGCCAATGCATCAAAACCGGCGATATCGATATCATCAATCAAATAGTCGACAACGAGCCTCTGGCTGAAAGAGCTTCTAATTTCTTTTCTTAAGCCACAGGTATACAATTCCGTGGAATGATCGCCTTCAATAAGGTTCCAGCCCATCACATCTATAAACACACTAGCTTCAATGGTCTCAAAACCATCCGCCAACAAAAGCAATACTTTCTTCATCTTTATCATCTACTATTTCATCGATAATGCAGGAATTATCTACTTCTATATTCAGCGATCAGAGCCATCTTGCATGTTTCATTCCCGCCAGCAATTTAAGAAATCAACTGAATATATGTTCTTGTATGCAGAGAAAGGTTGATGAGATCGTATTGTCTGTCGATTTTTCACCTCGCCAGCAACCTTTGTACTAAAAGATTAAATATTTTTTGCAATTTTGTCCGGTAATAACTCCGAGCCCGGATTCCTGTAGAATGGATACCGGGCCGATGGGATCAGCTGGAAACGGTTGATCCTCCCGATTCCCGGATTTCCCGGGGTGACTTGGAAAGGAGAAAATGAAATGACAGACATCTATTTTTTAGGAGGGATCTTCCTCATTGCGGTGCTCTATTCTTCTGTAGGACACGGAGGAGCAAGTGGATACCTGGCTTTTATGGCCCTGGTGGGATTAACACCTGAACTAATGCGGCCCTCTGCACTCGTCCTGAATGTCTTCGTCTCCCTGATCGCTTTCATCGCTTTTGCGCGGAACCGGCATTTCCGGTTTTCCCTGATCTGGCCTTTTGCGGTCACATCGATCCCGTTTGCGTTCCTGGGAGGATCCTTTTCTGTGGATGCCAGGGTGTATAAAATCATCCTGGGAGTTTTTTTACTTTTTGCGGTAACACGAATGCTCCTTCAGACGCAGGGGAAAGACAATTTTAAGAACGTCAATATTCCGCTGGCCCTGGGGATCGGAGCGGTACTTGGATTCTTTAGCGGGCTGATCGGGATCGGGGGAGGAATTATCCTGAGCCCGGTGATTCTCTTGCTGGGATGGGCAAGTGTGAAACAGACAGCTGCCGTTTCAGCAGTATTTATTTTTGTAAATTCTATTGCAGGATTAAGCGGTTTTGTAATGCATAATGATTGGCCCCAGGTAAATATTGGACTGGTTGTGGCTGCCGGTGTTGCCGGAGGACTGCTGGGATCAACCCTGGGCAGCTACAGGATCGGGGAACGCCCACTGAAGTATGCGCTTTCTTTCGTGCTGTTACTTGCCAGTGTCAAATTATTCTTCTTGTAATGTATCTGATGATGAAAGCAATGGCCGGTAAAAATAACAGTGAAATAAAGAAACCTGGTTTCAGGGAGAAAAGAGACTCTTCCACAACCGGCAGGATGATCATGATGCGGAATAACCGGATGTCTTTTCCCAATATGTTATTGATCGCAGGAGACGGGAGGAACGTGGGGAAAACATCTTTCGCTGTGCAAGTGATCAGGAAATTATCGGCGAAAGCAGATGTGGTCGGAGTTAAAACCACGCCACACAGACATATCGCTACCGGAGGGCTTGAAATTCTTGTGGAAACCGGGGAATATATGGTTGCCCTTGAGCATGGGGAGCATGATAAGGACAGTGCACTGTTTCGCAGGGCCGGGGCCAAAGAAGTCTTCCTGGTCATGGCAGCGCAGCAATACCTTGGAAGGGCATTTTCACATATCTCCGGGCGGATACAAAACAAGCTGTGTGTTGCTGAATCAGGTGGACTGGTTGAATATATCCGGCCTGCTGTCTTCTTTTTTATTAAAAAACAGGGCGAAGAAATAAGAAAAAGAAGGTATATGGAATTCGATCCGGTTGTTGTAACGAACAGAGATATGACATTCGATTTTGCGATGGAGAACCTGGATGTAAAAGAAAATGGCCTGGTAATTACTGAATAGCATATGGGCAAGTACGAAAATATACGCGCAACCATCAGTTCCCTGGAACAGATTTATCATGCACAGGAAATCGAATTAAGTGAAAGCCTGGGATACGTGCTTCGGGAGGATATTCTTGCCGCTGATTCCATGCCTCCTTTTAACAAATCTGCTGTAGATGGATATGCATGCAGGAAGGAGGACCTTGACGGGGAATTGGAGATCCTGGAAGTTTTGCCTGCAGGGAAAGTTCCGGCCTATCCTATTGGGGAAAAACAGTGTGCGAAGATCATGACCGGGGGGGTGCTGCCGGAGGGAGCGGATTGTGTATTCATGATTGAAGATGCTGAGATGACCGGTGCGGAGCGTGTAAAATGCCTGAACCCGCAGACCAAGCTGAACATTTGTTACCTCGGAGAAGATTATCAACCCGGTGATGTTCTTGTAAAAAAGGGATCAATTCTGGGTGCCGGGCATCTTGCGGTGATCGCCGGGACGGGGCGGACACACATACAGGTGGCTACGATGCCATCAGTGGGCGTGCTCGTGACCGGATCTGAGCTGGTTCCTTATGAGCAGTCACCTGAACCTGGCAAAATCCGGGATACCAACTCGATACAGTTGATTTCCCTTCTGAAACAGATGAACCTGCAGCCTGTTTTTTACGGAATCTTCCAGGACAACTATGAAGAGATGCGGAAGTATTTTCAGCAGGCGACCGGTGAAAACGATATTGTCATTTTGACCGGAGGGGCTGCAGTGGGGGATTTCGATCTTGTGCCGAAAATCATTCACGATGAGGGATTTGAAGTGCTTTGGACCCGTACGGGTTTGAAACCTGGCAATCCGATGAGTTGTGCAATAAAAGGGCAAACCTATGTGTTCGGATTATCAGGGAACCCGGTATCATCGTTTGTTCAGTTTAAATATTTAGTGATACCGGTGATCTACAAGCTGCTTGGTGCAAGGTATGCCCCTGCCCGGATCAAGGCAAGAATGAAATCGGCCTATGTACGAAAAAATGCCGACAGGCAGGGGATTGTGCCCGTAAAGATCAACCATGACGGAGAGATTGAAGAACTTCCGTTCAACGGATCAGCACATATAAATGCGATCCCCGAAGCCGACGCATTGCTTGAGATCCCTGCCGGAAAAAAGATGATTGAAGAAGGAGAGATGATTTATGTTAGACCGATTTAACAGAAATATTACCTATCTCCGGATCTCGGTGACCGACAGGTGCAACCTGAGATGCAGGTATTGCATGCCTGAAGAAGGAATTGCCCTGAAAGATCACAGGGACATTCTTTCATTTGAGGAGATCATCGATGTTGTTAATACAGGAGTGAAACTGGGAATCAATAAGATCAGGCTCACCGGGGGCGAACCGCTGGTCAGAAAAGATGTATCCAAATTGATCGCAATGATTAAAGCGACCGAAGGGATAGATGATATTGGCCTGACCACCAACGGGACATTGCTTCCTGTTTTTGCACAGGATCTGTGGAATGCAGGATTGAGGAGACTTAATATCAGCCTGGATACACTCAATAAGGCAAAATACAGGGAAATTACCCGGACTGATAAGCTTAACCAGGTCCTGGAAGGCATCGAAGTTGCAAAAAAATCAGGATTTGATCCGATCAAGATCAATTTTGTCCGCATTCCCGGGGTCAACGAGGAGGATGAAAAGGAGGTGAAAGCGTTTTGTAAGCAACAGGGATTGAAAATCAGGTTCATCCGGCAAATGGACCTTTCTTCGGGGGAGTTTTATCCGGTTGAGGGAGGAAGCGGGGGAACCTGCAAGATCTGTAACAGGTTGCGATTGACAGCAGATGGAAAGATCATCCCCTGCCTGTTTTCCGATTTTGGCTATAGCATCAGGGAATCCGGTGTTGAAGCGGCGTTTTATAAAGCCCTGAACATGAAACCCGAGAGCGGACACGTTTCAAAGAATCATAGTTTCTATAACATCGGAGGCTAATATGGACAAACTATCACATATAGACAAAGACGGGAAAGCCCGCATGGTGGATGTTGGAAATAAACCTGGAGAACAGCGCATCGCAAGAGCAGAGGGATTTATCTCTCTTGGCGCAAAGACCATTTCCCTGGTCAGGGAAGGCATGTTGAAAAAAGGGGACGTTATTACCGTGGCTGAAATTGCCGGTATACAGGCAGCAAAAAACACATCGCAGCTCATTCCGCTGTGTCACCATTTGCTGCTGACAAAAGTAGATGTAAAATGCGTGGTGGAAGGAGAAGGAATTCGTGTGCAAAGCCTGGTCAAATGCACGGGTCAGACCGGCGTTGAAATGGAAGCCCTGACCGGAGTGAGTGTGGCACTGCTGACGGTTTATGACATGTGCAAGGCGGTGGACAAGGAGATGGAAATTAAAGACATAAAACTCGTATCAAAGGAAAAACGGGCGGTTTGAAAATGCGATAACCGGGTTTTGAAGGGAACTGCAATGTGGCGTTCCGGGAGCGGAAAAATGTACTTCTCCATTGACCGGTGATCTGAAACTGATAGCAGCAAAAACAGTAAGCATGTTTATTTATTGAAGCGCTAAATTG
>CAYOSB010000194.1:0-7491 GCA_964406495.1 uncultured Bacteroidaceae bacterium
CACTATATTCATCCAACCACTCAACCAGTGGCTTGTAGAATTCAATGGAATTCTCAGGAATTGAACGGCCTTTGATCTCAATCACACCCTCCTTTGCATCAAACTTAACCGTTGGCGTTTTGGCTGTTCCTTCAATCAACAATGGTTCCATATTTCGTTTTTTATAAATTTACTTTCGGTTTCAATAATTAATGTAAACATCGAGGTTAAAAAAGGCATAGTCGTTATTAAAATCATTGAAGCTATAATCCAGACGATTGCCGGTTTTCCTGGCAATATCCACCAGTCCGAGTCCCCCGCCACCTTTTTCTGAAAGCCGCTGATGATTCAGGATAAACTTGTACATATCCTTAAGCTCATCGGCATTCATCGAATTGATCTTGTCGATTTTTCCCTTCAGCTGGGGTACTTTTTCAGATTCAATGAAATTACCTGTCGATATCTTGTACTGGGATTCTTTTCGTGAGACGACAAGTATACCAAATTTCTCGCCAAAATCCTTTCGGATCTCCGGGGGTAATATGTCTATGTGATGATAGAGATTCTGAAGACTTTCCACCAGCACATTGTAGACTTTTTTACGGATCTTGGAAGTTTCACTGTAATCATCCATACGAGCTTCAACGACTTCAAGCACATTGCTGATTAACTCGCTGGTAACGTTACCTTTATAGGCAATCAGTACGTCGTTGCTGTTTAGTTTTGAGTAGTACTCGTTTACATCAAAGCTCATTGAAGCTTTATTTGTTTACAGGTAATGTAATCTCTTTATTGTCGCTCAGCAAATATAAAAAAAATAATTGCTTCACAAAACCAATACTCATAGCTGCTTCGTGTTCAGCTGTTCCTTATATGGTGTATTAAATATAGGTAAAATTATAAGTCCAGCTAAAATAATGCATACAATTTCAGTATTTTTCAGCGAACTGGGTATATTTTAGGATGAACAGTCCCAGTTGATCCTCATTCAGGTTGTAACAAACGATTTTCGTGTTCCGCTGAAGAGCTGGTATTTCATAAATTTCCCTTCCAGTCCGGCATTGTAGAGCGGGATCTTTTTATCCGGTTTTAGCCCGATAAACCTGAAGGCATCGAGACTGGCCGAATATACCCAGGCTTCTGAACCGGGAAAACGGTGTTTCAAGGTTGTACCTATACCACCATATAATGCCTCTAAATCTTCCACTTCAATGCGTTCTCCATAGGGGGGATTCATAATCACCAATGAGGAGGCTGCAATTTCATCCTGTGTAAGAAAGTTCTCTCTTTGTACTTTAATAGAATCACCTAGTCCTGCTATCCTGACATTGTTTTTTGTCATCCTCACCGCTTCAGGATCAACATCAGAAGCGATGATGGGATGTGCAGGAGTGGTTTTCCCGGGCAGCGACTCGATTAATCTTTCGAAGAGCACCGGATCGAAATCGGGCCAGTGCTGAAATGAATAGTTCCTTCCCATGGCCCCCGGGTATACTCCTGATGCGATCATTGCCGCTTCGATGGCGATGGTTCCCGATCCACACATAGGATTCCTGAGTGGTCGTTCACCCTTGTAACCGGTCAGCATTACCATTCCGGCAGCCAGTACTTCACTTAGGGATGCCGGATGTGCAAATTTCCTGTATCCTCTCCTGTGTAGCGAATCTCCTGAGCTGTCGAGTGAAATAGTAAAAAAGGTTTCCTGCACATGGACATTGATCCTGATGTTCGCTCCCTTCAGATCAACGGAAGGGCGCAGGGATGTGTTGTCCCGGAACTGGTCGGCGATGGCATCCTTGATCTTCAGTTCCACATAGTGATTGTTCCGGAAAACCTTTGAAAAAGTAACTGCATCCACTGCAAAGGAATGTTTATAGCTCATATATTCCGACCAGTCGATATCCCTGATCTTCCGGTAGAGCTGTTGTTCGTTGAACGCCTTAAAACGCGCAATGGGTTTGAGTATCCTCAGGGCGGTACGTGAACAATAGTTCGCTTTGTACATCATCGAGTTAGAACCGCTGAAATCTACCCCCCGGTTCACAGGACGGATATCCTCTGCTCCGATTTCTTTTAGTTCCGCTGCAAGGATCTGTTCTAATCCTTTCAATGTTTTCGCGTGGTATGGACTGCTCACAATAGTTATGTATTGATGTATGCTTCTACTGCAAATATAGCGTTATTGATCCGATCCTCACCGCTACCCCTGATGATCCTGTAGGGAAGTCCGAATGTCTCCAGGGTGGATTTGTATTTTTCATACAAGCTTACACGCATGGGTCCCCCGTTTTCCCTGAGCGGATCAGGCTCCCAGGGAATATCGGGATAGCACAAGAGGTACAGGTCGACACTGCTTTTTCGAAGTGCATCATCGATCCACTCATAGGAAGTAGCGTAGACCACTTCCAGCCAGATCTTGGTAATGATCAGCCATGTATCGAAGAAAACAGGGCTTTCGGTATGTTCGTTTTCACTGAACTGTGCAACCTGGACGTGTGCTATTTCAAGTACATCTGATTCAGTGTAGGGCCTGTGGAGTGAAGCAATGTGTTCGCGTGCATATTCTCCTAAGCAAATCCCGTTGAAATGGCCGGCCAATCGATCAGCCAGCAGACTTTTTCCCGTTGACTCCGGGCCTGTAAGTACAAATCTGTTCACGCGTATATAGATTATATAAGTCTTTAGATACTATCAGTTAAATCTTTTTCTCCTGGTAACCGGTTGCCTTTCAGCTATTCTTTCTGGTCCGTTTCCATTCCAGGTATCCCACAACTGCCATGGTCGTATAAACGAGGAACAGAAATGCGGTAGGGTACAATCCCCTGTATATATATAGTCCCATTGAAAGCAGATCGACGAATATCCAGAGGATCCAATGCTCGAGTATTTTTCTTGTGAGCATCCAGGTTGCCACGATGCTGCCGGCTGTTGTTAATGCATCCCACCAGGGAATGGGTGAATCGGTGTAACGGTCCAGCAGGTACCCGATAAGAAAAAAGATGCCCACCATGACCACGAGCAATATCATTCCCTGGGTTCTGCCCACAGATCTGACCGGGAGTTCCTTCTTTTCCTGCTTTGCTGCACCGGACCAGTTGATCCATCCATAGATGCTGATCACAAAATAATAGGCATTCAGCCCCATGTCAGCATAAAACTTGGTCTCAAAAAATACGATCATATACATGACCGCACTCAGGATTCCGACCGGCCAGAGCAGGATGTTCTGCCTGATGCTCAGCACCAGGTAGATGATGCTCAGCAGCACGCCCAATATTTCAACATAATGCTGCGCGAGCCAATCGGTCATGATCCAGTTGTTCTCAGAGCTTATCGGTATAGAAATGTGGTTTTTCGAGCACCTGTCGTGCTTTCTGGAAAATGGGGTCGGATTCGTTGAAGATCTGGTAAAACTCCCTGGTATCCCAGAGATCCCTTGCCACATAGGCTTTGATCAACAGTTCGATCTGGTCCTTTGAACGCTCAAAGTCCTCCTCGTTATAGGTCACTCCTTCCTGTTCTGCAAAAGAGATGAGTTCCTCAAGCAATCCCGAAGCATCAAATGTGGATTTGAATTTATTGAAATTCCTGTATTTGCGCTCCAGTGCGGGCCGCTCCTCATCGATATAACCCAGTACGAACCTGTTGAATACGCCATTGCTGAATAACTTGCGTAGGTAATCTGTATTGGCCGAGGTATCAATGGGCACGAAATAATCGGGCATGATCCCGCCGCCCCCGTATATAGTGCGTCCCTGCACGAGGGTTTCATATTTTTCAGATTCCGGGAACAGGATGCTGTCGGAGCTATTCAGTTCACCTGAATTATACCTGTTGATAATATCCATGGCATAATTGTCATACCCCTCATCATAAGGTTTCTGGATCAATCTGCCGGTAGGGGTATAATACCTGGCAATCGTAAGGCGCATCTCTGAACCGTCATTGAGCCTGAAAGGTTGCTGAACCAGTCCTTTCCCAAAGCTTCTTCTTCCTACCAGGACACCCCGGTCCCATTCCTGCACGGCACCACTCACGATCTCACTTGCAGATGCGCTGGTTTCGTCGATCATGATCACCAGTTTTCCTTCTTCAAACAGTCCTTTTGCAGTGGCCTTGTAGTCACGTCGTGGCATTTTATCCCCTTCTGTATACACAATCCGCCGTCCGCTTTCCAGGAACTGATCGGCCAACTCGATCGCAATCCGAAGATATCCTCCCCCATTACCGCTCAGATCCAGGATCAGGCTTTCCATCCCTTCTTTCTGCAATTCCTTCAGGGCATCCCTGAACTCTTCCGCCGTGGTTTGTGAGAACCTGGAAAGTTTAATATAGCCGATCCCGTCATCCACCATGTAGGCTGCATCCAGGCTCACCACCGGGATCTTATCGCGTACAATCGTAAACTCCAGTTCCTTGTCGACAGATTTCCTGTATACTGTCACATCCACTTCGGTCCCCTTCTTCCCTTTGAGTCTTTTCTGCACACCGGATGTGGAAATGCCGATCCCGGCAACATTTTCATCATTGACCTCCACGATACGGTCACCAGCCATAATTCCGACCCTCTCGGAGGGTCCTCCCTGGATGGTACCCACGATGAATATGGTGTCCTCGAGTATGTTGAATGATACGCCGATTCCTTCAAACTCACCGGTCAGCTGCTCGCGGATCTCCTTGAGCTCCTCCGCACTGATGTAGGAAGAATGCGGATCCAACTCGTGGAGCATTTGTTCGATGGTCTCCTCAACGAACTTCTCTTCATCGAGGGAATCCACGTAATACCGGCTGACCTTATCCATCACCTCCATCAGCTTCAATCCGTTCACATCGAACTGCGCGCTTCCTGGCAATGCGGCTATTATAAATAAGGATATAAATAATACTTTCAATACTTTTTGCATAACTGTTTTTTAGCGATTCCTTAAAGTATTAACCCCGGGAAGATTGAATTGTTGTGTTTCATTCCCACTCAATTGTAGCCGGAGGTTTTGAACTGATGTCGTAAACGACCCTGTTGATTCCCTGCACTTTGTTGATGATCTCATTGGAAACCCTGCTGAGGAATACATCCGGCAGATGTGCCCAGTCGGCAGTCATCCCGTCAGTTGCAGTAACAGCGCGGAGCGCCACGACATATTCATATGTCCTTTCGTCACCCATAACACCCACCGATTGCACCGGGAGCAACATGGCACCTGCCTGCCAGACACGATCGTAAAGCCCATATTCTTTCAGTCCCCTGATAAAAATATGATCGGCTTCCTGAGCCAGGGTCACCTTTTCCGGGGTGACCTCCCCCAGTACCCTGATGCCCAGTCCGGGTCCCGGGAAGGGATGTCGTGAAAGAATGTGCGCCCCGATCCCCAGAGCGTATCCTACTTTGCGGACTTCATCCTTGAAAAGGAGCCGCAGGGGTTCCACTACTTGCAGGTTCATTTTTTCGGGTAACCCGCCCACGTTATGATGCGACTTGATCGTAACAGAAGGGCCGTTCACGGATACGGATTCGATCACATCCGGGTAGATCGTCCCCTGTCCCAGCCATTTGATATCTTTCAGCTTTTTTGCTTCTTCATCAAACACTTCGATGAAATTCTTCCCTATGCTCTTCCTTTTCAGCTCAGGGTCAGCAATTCCTTTCAGGTCATCCAGGAATTTCTTTTTCGCATCCACACCAATCACATTTAATCCAAGGTGCTGGTAGGAATCCAGTACCTCCTCAAATTCATTCTTCCGCAGGAGCCCGTTATCGACGAAGATGCAGGTCAGTTGTTTGCCGATGGCCTGGTGCAACAGCATCGCTGCCACGGAAGAGTCCACTCCCCCGGAAAGTCCCAGTACCACGTGGTCGTTCCCTAGCCGGCGCTGCAGGTCCTGCACCGTAGCTTCGATAAAAGATTCAGGCGTCCATTCCTGGTGGCAACCGCAAACCCCGCGCAAGAAGTTGCCCAGGATCCTTGTTCCCTCGGGTGTATGGTAGACCTCCGGATGAAATTGCAACCCAAAGATCTGCTCCTCCGCTGCGGCATAAGCGCCCACTTCAATATCGGCTGTGCTTGCAATGACCTTGTATTTTGGCGGTAATTGCTGGATGGTATCTCCATGTGACATCCATACCTGGGTATTGACAGGGATGTCTTTTAACAGGATGTTCTCACTGTCTATGCTGGTAAGCAACGCACGACCATATTCCCTTGAACCGGAAGCGGCTACTTTGCCACCATAGAAATGTGACAGGTATTGCGCACCGTAGCAGATCCCGAGGATTGGCAGTTTGCCCTTGATAGCGCCGAGGTCCGGAAGCGGCGCATGCTTATCGCGCACCGAAAAAGGACTGCCTGAAAGGATCACACCTTTCACACTTTCATCAGGCTCCGTAAAGGAATTAAAAGGATGAATTTCACAATATACATTGTTTTCCCGTACTTTCCTCGCGATGAGCTGGGTGTATTGGGATCCGAAATCAAGTATAATAATCTTCTCTGTCACTTTGGTCAATAATTTTGAAACCGTAAAATTAGTACAATTTATATGTTGACAATAATTAACGCACACAGAAAGCATGTGAGCGCTTCAATCCCGCTTCACGCGTCGCTGTTCCACTTTAAAGCGATCCCCGTCATTGACAGCCACGGAATCAGGAAAAACGGAACGGGCTTCTTCGAGAAAGGGTACATCAGATTTGTAACGTGTTGAAAAATGTCCCAGCAAAAGTTTTTCCGCCCCGGCTGCCCTGGCCAGCAGGGCTGCCTGTCGTGCTGTGGAGTGGAAGGTCTGCTTTGCAAGTCCGATATCCTTCTCTAAAAAAGTTGCTTCGTGGAAAAGCAGGTCCACTTCCGCCAGACGTACGGCGATCTCAGGAAGATATGCAGTATCAGAGATATATGCATAGGAGCGCTGCTTAAACGGGGGAAGCGTGAGTTCAGTGTTCGGGATGACTGTTCCGTCCTCAAGCACATGATCCCTGCCCTCCTTGATCTTCTTGATATCCGCGACACCAAGTTCAAATGCTTCGATCTTATCCTTGTCCACATTCAGCAATCGTGCTTTTTCACGAAAGAGATAGCCAAATGTTGCAGCCCTGTGCAGGAGCGCTATGGGGATCACCTCCGTTTTTGAATTCTCGTAGATCACCTTTCCGTCTTCTGCAATATGGAACCGAAGTTCAAAAGGGATTGTTCCGAAAAACCCGAGGTGTGCTCGGAGCATCTCTTCCAGTCCCTGCGGGCCGTAAAGATTCAATATTGCTTTCCTGCCCATGAGTCCCAGGCTGGAGATCAGTCCGAATAATCCGAATACGTGATCTCCATGAATATGTGAAATGAAAATATGGTTGATCCGTGCCGGACTGAGTCTGAATCTCCGCATCTGGATCTGCGTACCCTCCCCGCAATCGATCAAAAAAAACCGCTCATTCATATTCAATAAATGAGCGGCTGTAGATCGTTTTGAAGTAGGCAGTGCAGAACTGCTACCCAAAATTATCAATTCAAAAGACACTTAATAAGA
>CAYOSB010000195.1:0-7485 GCA_964406495.1 uncultured Bacteroidaceae bacterium
AGGGTACTGGTGGCCGCGGTGTTGATGGTGGTATACGATTTTGCACTGGAGCCGGCAGCGATCGATCTGAATATGTGGGACTGGGGCGGACCGGTGCCGATGCAGAACTATATTGCCTGGCTTGTGATTTCACTTGTACTCGTATGGTTCGCCGATCGCACTGGTTTTGTGAACAGGGAGAACAAAATTGCTGCTCCGCTGTTTTTCGTACAGCTGGGATTTTTTATTTTACTTGATATATGGATGTACGCAAAAGTAATATGGGGCTTCTGATCGCACTGACCATCATGGTGCTATGGACGGCCCACCTGGTATATATCCTGCTGAACGTGGAAGTGGCGTGGGACAATCCCTGGATGTATGTGCACATGCTAATCCAGGCATACCTTTATACCGGGTTATTCATCACCGGTCATGATGCCATGCACCAGCTGGTTTCTCCCAACAGGAAGATCAACGATGCGGTTGGGTATGCGGCGGTGTTTATGTTCGCAGGAATGTCGTACCGGCGACTGATCAAAAATCACTGGGACCACCACAAGTACCCCGGAACGGAGAAGGATCCTGATTTCAACGTCAAATCGCAAAATTTTTGGGCCTGGTGGTTCAAGTTCATGGTGCGATATACCACGCTCTGGCAGATCATCGCCATGGCGATCATCTTCAATGTGCTCAGCCGTGTTGCGGGGATTGCTGTGCCTGCATTAATCGTGCTCTGGATCGTCCCGGCATTCCTGAGTACGTTCCAGTTATTTTATTTCGGCACTTTCCTGCCCCACCGGCGTCCGCACACCGAAGAAATGGGCAATCACCGTGCCCGCACCCTGAAGAAAAATCATCTCTGGGCGATGCTGTCGTGTTATTTTTTCGGATACCACTACGAGCACCATGCCTCCCCCGGAACACCCTGGTGGCAATTGTACAAGATGAAGCAGCCTGCTGCTGAACCCCATGCTCATTAAAGCCTCCTGGCTGTGATCAGAAAAATTTACTCTATATAATGAGCAAAATACACGATATTATGATCAGCGAAATCCCTCACATATGATCATTAAAGCCCGGCACCACTGGTTCTACTATCCCTTTTTCAAGCGGTATGCAAGATACATGACCCGTATGGATTTCAGGAAGGTAAACTATCGTGCTGCATGGGAAAGTTCTGATGCAGAGGATGCTGATTATGCAGTTGATAACGGTATGTCCTTAGCTTCCGGTGACCGCCAGATTTCCAGGGTTGCAAGTCAGGACAGACCGGGTCCGGAAGTTGCAGCCCGGGAGGACATCGGTGAGCGGGATATTGAACGTGTTGCTGCCGGGCGAACAGTTGACAAACACTTACCTGTATTCATGATCGGCAACCATTTTTCGTGGTGGGACGGTTTTATCGCGCTGAACATCAACCAGCATTATTTCAGGAAAAAATTCCATATCATGATGCTCGAGGAGCAGCTCAGGGACCGGATGTTCCTGAACAAGGCGGGGGCCTATAGTCTGAACAAGGGGCACCGCAGTATGGTGGAGACTTTTTCCTATACGCGGGAGTTGCTGAGTGATCCGGGGAACCTGGTAGTGATGTATCCACAGGGAAAAATTTATAGTATACATGACCAGCCCTATGTGTTTGAAAAGGGGTGGTACAGGATCATTGAACGGATGGAGCATCCGGTACAGATGGTTTTTTATTATGCGCTGGTGGATTATTTTTCACACCGGAAACCGACAATGAATATTTACGTGTACACACACGATTATCCTTACGGAGGTGCAGCCCGGGTTGAGGCGGCATTTAACGACCGGTTCAGGGATGCATTGGCAATACAACGGTCCTGCCTGGATGACAGGGATCATGTCGGGGGAGGAACCGTCAATGATTGAGACAGTAATGATACAGGATGTTGAGGATGTGCCGGAAGGGGTGTTGTATAGGGAAATAATATTGAACAAGTACCAGGTAACAGGGAAAAGAGGGAGTTTTTAATGTGTTTGAAAATAAGAGAGGTAAGCGTTGGAAATAGGTTATGTTGCCCAGTTTTACCGGAACCGTATTAAACTAAAAGCAATAGGATGTCAGGATTGGCCATAGCGGCATTTATCATTTTGCTGGTCAGGTTGCTGATCGTATTGATCAACATGTACCACAGGCAGTGGCTCAGGGAGGTTGATCTGACCTCCGAACCGCTGGTCAGTGTACTGATCCCGGCCCGCAACGAGGAGCTGAACCTGCCGTTGATTTTGGCCGATCTTGAGGCACATGATTACCGGAATATCGAAGTGATCGTGTATGATGACCTGTCGGACGATGGTACACTGGCCATAGCCCGTTCCTTTGTGGATCGCGACAACCGGTTCAGCGTGGTTGAAGGTCCGGAGCTACCAGCGGGGTGGCTGGGTAAGAACCACGCGTGTCACCAGCTGTCGCTGCAGGCACGTGGGGATTACCTGCTCTTCCTGGATGCCGATGTACGGATTCGGCACGGGTTGATCAGGCACTCCCTCGGGCACATGATACATTATGACCTCTCGCTGCTGTCGCTTTTCCCCCGGCAGAAGATGCATACACTTGGAGAGTTGCTTACCGTTCCCGCGATGAACCTGATATTGCTAAGCCTGCTGCCCATGCGGCTGATCCGCATCAGTCACCGTCCATCGCTCGCCGCAGCCAACGGTCAGTTTATGCTTTTTGAGGCGGACACCTACCACGCGCAGCGGTATCATGAGCGGGTGCGTGAGCTGAACGTGGAGGACATGGCGATCATTAAACTCATGAAAGTGCAGCGGCTGAAGGTGCACACGATGCTGAGTTCCGGGGAGGTGGAGTGCAGGATGTACAGGGGGTATGGCGAAGCGATCGGCGGGATGACCCGCAGTGTGTTTGCCTTTTTCGGGGGCAGCGGCCTGGTGCTGTTGCTGTTTACAGTGTTTACCACATTTGGATTTCTGTTTGTATGGCTCGGTTTGTCGTGGCAGTGGATGGTATTATACCTGGTGCTTACCTGGCTGATGCGGATGCTTGTGGCGGTTATGAGCAGGCAACCGCTTTTCTGGAACGCGGTGTTGCAGCCGGTGCAGCAGGCAAGCTTCGTTGTGCTGGTTGTGGAAGCCTTCAGACGGCGGTTCAGGGCACGCAACATCTGGAAAGGCAGGGAGATAAAATTTGGTGGAGAATGAGGGAATTGAACTATCCAGCAGCCATCCCTACCCGAACATATAACCTATATAGCAATAGTTTGTATTGACAATATAATCAATTATATTCAGCGTACTATATATCAAGTATTTAAAAACATGAAAAATCTGGTTGTATTCCTTTTGTTACTTGCCTGGACCCCGGGATTTACCCAGGGATTCGAGGAGCGGATCTACGAGGCGTATATTTCAGGAGATATGGGAGATTGGCACCGGGCGATGGAGGAGATGGAGCAATTGTGGGCGTCTACCGGGAGTCATGAACTGCTTTACGACCTGGTGGTGGCGCAATACGGGTATATTGCCTGGCTGATCTCGGAGAAGAAGGAGAAGTCGGCACGGGAATATGTAAAGCAGGCGGAAGATTACCTGGAAATTATCCTGGAACGATCGCCCGATAATGCAAGGGCACATGCAATGCTGGGGGCCATCTATGGGTACAAGGTTGGGCTGAATGCCTACAAGGCGGTGATATTTGGCGGGAAGGCCTTTTCAGAAAACAAACTGGCCCTTGAACTGGATCCCACTGATCCGCAGGTATGGATGGAAAAGGGGAACATCGAGTTTTACAAACCGGCGATCTTTGGCAGCAGCAGTACAGAGGCGGCGAGGATCTATGAGAAGTCGGTGAAGCTGTACGAAGCTGACAGCCGGGAATTAAAGCACAACTGGCTCTACCTGAATACCTTGAGAAGCCTGGCAGATGCCTACATTGCATCGGGGATGTACCGGGAAGCGAACCAGGTATACCGGAAAATGCTGCAGGTGGAGCCCCGCTTAAAATGGATGCGGGAAGAGGTGTACCCTGCGTTTTTGAAGAAGTACCAGGGAAAGTTTTAACGGAGCTGTACCTGGAAAAATTGAATATTAATCTTAGGACCGCAGGTAGGGAATATCAGAATTTTGCTCCTGGATACCTGCAGATCTGCTTGTTTTTATGAACCGGTGATCAACTTCATCACCTCAACGATCAGTTTTTTCTGAGACTCCGGGTATTGGGAACATTCACATCTGTTCATTAATCTTTATCTTTGCTGCAAACATTGAAGGTTTATGAGTAAAGTACGTGTACGTTTTGCACCGAGTCCCACCGGGCCGCTGCATATTGGCGGATTAAGGACCGCCTTGTTCAATTACCTGTTTGCCAGGAAGCATGGAGGGACGTTCATCCTGCGTATCGAGGATACCGACCAGGCGAGGTACGTGGCCGAGGCGGAAGAGTATATCATTGAGTCACTGAAATGGTGCGGCATCGGTCCCGACGAGGGCGTAAGTGCCGGGGGAGAACTGGGGCCATACCGGCAATCGGAACGCAGGGAGCGGTATGCTGAATATGCCGACCAACTGATCAGTTCAGGACATGCTTACCTGGCCTTTGACACCCCGGAAGAACTTGATACGAAGAGAAAGGAGGCAGAAGCACAAAAGCAGACCTTCACCTATGATGCCACCACGCGCAACGGTATGAATAACTCTCTGACAATGGACGCGGCAAAAGTGCAGCAGCTGGTCGAATCAGGTACCCCTTACGTGGTCAGGTTTAAATTTCCTGCCAACGAAGAGATCGTTATGCAGGATATTGTCCGCGGGGAAGTACGCGTGGAAAGCCGGACGCTGGACGACAAGATCCTGTTCAAGTCAGACGGCATGCCTACCTACCACCTGGCCAACGTGGTAGACGATCAGGAAATGCAGATCACCCATGTGATCCGCGGAGAGGAATGGCTTCCCTCCCTGCCGCTGCATGTCTCATTGTACAAGGCATTCGGGTGGACAGACAGCATGCCGCAGTTTGCCCATCTCCCATTGATCCTCAAGCCGGATGGCAAGGGTAAGCTTAGCAAGCGCGACGGCGACAAGGGCGGATTTCCGGTATTTCCGCTGGAGTGGAAAGACCCGAAGTCGGGTGAGGTTGCATCGGGCTACCGCGAGGAAGGCTATTTCCCCGATGCCTGTATCAATATCCTCGCTTTCCTTGGGTGGAATCCCGGGACGGAAAAAGAATTGTACAGCCTGGAAGAGCTGGTCCGGGACTTTGACCTGGAAAAAGTTGGGAAAGCGGGGGCAAAATTTGATCCCGACAAGGCCCGCTGGTTCAACCACCAGTACCTGCAACATGCGCCCGTAGAGGAACTTGCTGCATCCTATGAAAAGGTCCTTGCAGAGAAAGGGGTGGAGGCCGATCCTTCAATGGTGCGTGAAGTCCTGGAGCTGGTCAGGGAACGGGCCGATTTTGTGTCAGATCTCTGGGAGCAGTCATGGTTTTTCTTTATCGCCCCGGATTCCTACGACGAGAAAGTGGTAAAAAAACGCTGGAAGGAGCAGACCCCGGAGTTGATGCATGCGTTGTCGGATCTGCTGCAGCGTATTGATCCATTTACAGCTGAGCATATTGAAGGTGAGGTAAAGACAGAGATCGAAGCCCGCGAATGGGGCATGGGGGCGCTGATGAATGCCTGGCGGCTCCTGCTGGTGGGTGCTGCACAGGGCCCGTCGTTGTTTCACATGGCGGAGATCCTCGGTAAGGAAGAGGTGTTGAAGCGGATCGAATCAGGTATCAACAGGCTGCCGTAAATGTATCCTGAACAGGGACAATATATTAACATCCACGCGCACAGGGGTGCTGTTACCGGTGAAGAATGGGTATTGCAGAATATTTCGGCGATTGCGTATTCCCAGGGAGATGCTGATCCCGGTGATGGGGACCAACGCACAGCCTGTTCGGTCGGACTGCATCCGTGGGACCTGGAAGAAGCGGATGTGGACCGGGTACTGCAAAAAATTGAACAGGCAACAGGGAACTCCCGGGTCCTGGCCATTGGGGAGACAGGCATGGATGGCGTGATCGACACTCCGATGGACTACCAGGAAGAAATATTCAGAAAACAGGTGGCGATTGCAGAAAAAGCCGGGTTACCAGTGATCATTCATGCGGTAAAGACCTACCAGGAATTGATCGGCTATGCGAAAGAACATCAGCCTACCGTTCCCCTGATTATCCATGGGTTCAGGGGAGGAGCACAACTGGCGGGAAACCTCCTGAAATTCGGGTTCATGCTTTCCTTCGGGGAGCCATTACTGCAGTCCGAAAAAGTCGCAGCAGCATTCCGGGAGGTGCCTGCCGGGAAATTTTTTTTTGAGACCGACGAATCGGAGGTTGATATCTCCAATCTTTACGAGCGTGCAGCACAGCTCCGGTCTGTCAGCCTCCAGGCACTGCTCGCGGAGCAGCACCAGTTATTCAGGAAAATATTCAACAGATAAATGAAGGAAGTTGCAAGGGAACGTGTCAGAAAGAAAACTAAGTGATTTTAAGTCTCTGATAAGAAAGCGTCAAATACAAGGCTTTCGAAGTTTTTGAAGCTAAGGAGTTTACTAATTGTAAATGACTGCTTCAAAAACGAGAATAACGCAGTAGTTGGCGTTTTCTTGCAGTGACTATTTAACAGGGAATAAATGACAGAAGCTTCGGTGGAAAATGATTTAAATGGAATCAATGAAGTAAGTTTCATGGGAGATTATCTCAAAGCGCATACATGACTGGAGCTTTCACGGAACATAATTCAAAAGACCCAGGTAATAGTGACGGCAGGAACAAATAGCAGCAATACCGGATTCCCGGAGTGGATGTCCCGCACGGTGCAACTGCTCGGGGAGGAAAAAGCCGGAATGATCAGGCAGTCCCATGTCCTGATTGCCGGAATGGGCGGCGTGGGGTCCATGGCTGCCGAGATGCTCGCGCGGGCCGGGATCGGGATGATGACCCTGGTGGACAATGACAGCGTGCAACCCACCAACATCAACCGGCAGCTGCCGGCGTTACATTCCACCGTGGGAAATCAAAAGGTGAAGATCATGGAGCACAGGCTTCAGGATATCAATCCCGAAATAGCGATCCGGACCATGCAGACCTATATCAATGAGGATACGCTGGATGGGATCCTGGCCACTCCATACGATTTTGTGGTGGATGCCATTGACACGCTCATGCCCAAGATCCTGTTCATTGAGAATATATACCAGCGCGGTATCCCACTGGCCAGCTCAATGGGTTCGGGTGGCAAGACCGATCCCACCAGGATCAGCATCACAGATTTTGGAAAAACCTACAACTGCAAGCTTGCCTACCTGTTGCGGAAAAAATTGCGGAAACGGGGGATTACACAGGGGTTTAATGTAGTTTTTTCCTCAGAACCGGTCGACAAGCAGCTGCTTGTTATTACCGATAAGGAACCTAATAAAAAATCGATCCCGGGCACTATTTCCTATATCCCGGCCATTTTCGGATGCATGCTCTCT
>CAYOSB010000196.1:0-1489 GCA_964406495.1 uncultured Bacteroidaceae bacterium
CGTTCAGGAGGCTGTTCCGTTCCAGGCAACTCCGGAACTGATATGTCCTCTGAATATTTTGATTACCTCATCTTATTTGATAATAAGGCCGGGATCGAAATGGTCCATGTCTTCAATTACAGGGCGACACACGGATATGAAATATGTTCCCGTGGCTGGCTGAGACAGTTTTCCGGGTACAATGGATCCGGACAACTCGAGGTGGGCAAAACCATTGATTGAATCTCGGGGGCGACCAAATCCGTTCATGCCATCACAATGGATGTTCGTCTAAGGACGAGCCAGCTGCAAGAAATACTTGCGTCCAACTGATTTTTAATGCTGAACATATTTCCAACCGGTGAGATCTTTTGGGGCCGCATGCGAAGGACGCCCTGGTTGAGTTGCTATTCCAGCAGCTTTGCTACTTCGGGATGTCCATTGCTCATTGCAAAGTCATAGGCAGTTTCGCCATCCACATCTGTCATGGACTTTTTGGCGCCGTGATCCAGCAGGGTACGTACCACTTCGCCCTGTCCTTCAGCGGCAGCAAACATGAGCGGGGTGAAATGTTCATCGCCATCGACAAGGTTCGGATCTGCGCCTGCATCCAGCAACATGTTCACAGTTTCATTGAAGGGGCCTGTGGAGGCGTACATCAGTGCTGTCCGGTCCATGATATCCCGGCGGTCCACGGTTGCTCCTCTTTCCAACAGGAGTTCAACAATCTCGCTGTGCCCATTATATGCTGCCATCATCAACAAGGTATGCATTTCGCTGTCGGTGGCTTCCACATCAAAACCATTCTCAAGGGCACTTTCGATCACCTGGCGATTCCCGTTGAGGGCTGCCTGGAGCAACTGGTCGATATTCATCACCGGTCCTGATCCGGGTGCTGCTGGATCGGATTGCCCTGTTGCGGACGGGGTAGTTTCTGTTGTTTTCTCCTGCATCCCTGGACCGGGCTGCTGAATTGTACCTGAGGTATCGTCCCCGGATTTTTTCTGATTTCCTGAACAGCCCATGAATATGATTGTCATAGCACTGATGATCGAAATAAGGATGGTACGTTGCATTATGTGTTGTTGTTAATTGGAAAATAGTTCCTGTTACTGACAAATGTAGTTCATGTTATCCAACCTGCAAGTTTCAGTGGGTATTTTTCTAAAGTGCAATACATCTGCTGCCTTCACATGTTGAATCATTGCAATTCTCTTCGCGCAATAAGGCCATTAAATGTGCTAAATGATCTGTCCATTAGACGGTTTGTATTAAACTGTTAATTCGGTGTTAAGCTTTTTTTAATGTATCTTGTATATCTTATACTTGCAATTTAGGAGTGGTTAAAGTAATTTACAAAACATAAAAATCATTGAATATGGATTCCAGAAGACAATTTATCAAGAAGGCAGGTGCTGCAGCGGCAGGGATGGGATTAATGCTTGATTGGGCCAGTGCAGCTCCCGCTTCAGACAGGCTCGGTGAAATCCTGCCTCTGCGGCAATTGATC
>CAYOSB010000196.1:1499-7475 GCA_964406495.1 uncultured Bacteroidaceae bacterium
CGTGGGCTTTTCCCCGAATCCCTCTGATGCAGAACGCATGCTCGAACGGGCGATGGAACTTGGTGTGCGGTTTTACGACAATGCAAGAGGGTACAACAATGGTCGCTCGGAGGAATACATGGGGCAATTCCTTACCCCCAAATACCGGGATGATATTTTCCTGATGACCAAAGCCCCTGCGAAAACAGGGGAAGGTGTCCGCAAACAACTGGAAGAATCCCTCAAGGCGCTGAATACTGATTACCTGGATCTCTGGCAGATCCATGCAATAAGAGATCAAAAAGATGTGGACAACCGCATTAACAATGGCGTATTGGATGTATTCCTGGAGGCCAGGGAGAAAAAACTGACCCGTTATATTGGTTTTACAGGCCATGTCAATCCGGCCACACACCTCTATTTCCTGGAATTCCTGGAAAAGCGCGGACTGCAACTGGATACTTGCCAGATGCCGTTGAATGTTTGTGATCCGAGCTTTGAGTCCTTTGAAAAACATGTGCTTCCAAAATTGCTTGAACTGGAATATGGTGTGATCGCGATGAAGTCCATGGCCGGAGGAAGCATGATGGGAGGAAGGATCGATACCACACCTGATTATATTGAGACAAAAGATATTCCGGATGTGGTGGGTGTGACCGATATCACCCTTGCCAACCTTCACCAGTATGTTTATTCGCTTCCGATCTCTTCACTATGCAGCGGGTGCAGGTTTACTTATGAATTGGATGAGAATGTGAGTGTGCTGAAGAACCTGAAGAACCTTTCAGAGAGCGATAAGGCGAAGTTGGTTGAACTTGCAAAACCATATGCAGGTACGATCGTGGAGAATTACAAGCGTGTACTCTCATAATATGTAAGCGCCTACCCACACTAAATACTACCCACATGAAACGCAGAGATATTCTGAAGACAGCAGCATTGCTTCCGCTGGCAGCAGCCTGCACTCCCGGGCTTAATAATTCTGATGAGCACACGTCAGGAAAGGAAAAGCCGGTACCGGCAGGATGGAATCCTCCCGGTGAAGCATTGAACCTGCAAAAAGTAAAGATTAAAAAGGTACGTGCGATCACCACTGCTCCATACGGGACAGGACTGGTGATCGTTAAAGTGGAAACCGATCAGCCCGGATTGTACGGGATTGGCTGTGCAACCTTTACCCAGCGGGTGAAACCTGTGGTTTCGGCGGTAAATGATTACCTGGATGATTTTTGCCGGGATAAGGACGCCAGCCGGATTGAGGACATCTGGCAAACTGCCTATGTAAGCTCTTACTGGCGGAACGGGCCGGTGCTGAACAATGCGCTCAGCGGCCTGGACCAGGCACTTTGGGATATCAAGGGGAAGCTGGCGGGGATGCCTGTGTACCAGTTGCTTGGAGGTAAGGTACGCTTTGCAGTAGATACCTATAGTCATGCATCCGGACCGGACGCCAGGGCAGTGATGGATGAAGTGGAAGCGCTGCGTGAAATGGGGTTCCGGAACATCAGGATGCAGATGGGAGGCTATGGGTCCACGCACCTTTCACAGAACCCGGCATACAAGCAGCATGGTTTCGGATATCCCAGTGACAATACCATGGATGCCCAGGCATATAAGCGCGGGGTTGTTGAAATGTTCAGTCTGGCCAGGAAACGTTTCGGAGATGAGATCGAGTTGTTGCATGATATGCACGAAAGGGTGGAACCCATGGATGCCATCAACCTGATCAAAAAACTCGAGGAATACCGGCCTTTTTTCATAGAGGATCCGTTTTCGCCTGAAAATATGGGATGGTTCGAAATGTTGCGTGAACATACAGCAGTGCCCATTGCCATGGGAGAATTGCTGAATAACCCGCATGAGTGGATGGAGCCCATCTCGAAGCGATGGTATGATTTTATACGGATTCATATTTCCCAGATCGGCGGGATCACGCCGGCAATGAAAGTGGCCCGGCTGGGAGAATGGTTCAACGTCAGAACTGCCTGGCACGGACCCGGCGATACCTCCCCGGTGGGGCATGCCGCCAATGCGCATATCGACCTGGCAGTATGGAATTTCGGGATACAGGAATGTAAATTGTTTCCTGAGATTACTTACGAGGTCTTTCCCGGAACTCCCTGGGTGGAGGATGGGTATCTGTTTGTTAACGAAGCTCCTGGTCTGGGGATCGATATCAATGAAGAACTGGCTGCCAAATACCCGGTGAAGCCCTATAATTACAACTGGACGCAGGTGCGCAAGGCTGATGGCACGCCCGTGCGGCCTTAAGCTGCCTGAATACAAGCAGTACATTGTACATTCGAAGTAAGGTGGACCATGTGTGCTAATCTCCAAAACAAGAATAGCGCAGCACATCTTGTTGCCCCGAAAATTTCTGCTCTACATCAGCTTTTCAGCCAAAACAAAACAGGTGGTTCATTCCTCTCTTTTGTAAAGGGATAATACAAAATACAGGGGATCATGAAAACACTTGTCACCATCACTACGGTTAGGCGGCTCGATTCCGCCTGCTTTCTCAAGGAGAAGCTTGAGGAGGAAAACATAGAATGCTATTTCGTGCACCTGGGCAACGTGACAGAAAGGTCCGACTATATCAAGGTGCAGGTGGATGCAGAGGATGTGGAAACAGCCATCAGGGTGTTGATGGATCTGCGGGATGAGTATGGAAAAGAATTGGAGGAGATCCGGTCGGAGCGATTTGTCAGGAAGATCATCGTACCCACCGATTTTTCACGTGGGTCCGAGAATGCTTGTTATTACGCGGTGCATCTTGCAGAGAAATTAAAAGCTGAGATCAAGCTGTTGCATGTATACCGCAACCCGGTAAGTGACCTGAAAATGCAAAGCAACGAAACCTTTGAAAATTATATTTATGACCTGGCCAGGGAGGAAGAACGTAAAGCAAAACAGGGAATGATAGAATTCTCTCACCGGATAAGAAACTATATGCGGGAGCATGAGATCGAAGATATTTTTGTCCACTCTGCCCTTGCCATGGGCAATATGGTTCGGACGCTGAAAGAGATGTGCAGGTCCTACAAACCGGACTTGATCGTACTCGGCACCCAGGGGAGGGACCATGGAAGGACAAGTGTGTTTGCCAGTATTGCAAAAGAGTTGGTCAATGACCTGGAGATCCCGGTATTCGCGATCCCGGGACCGCGTCGCCCGAAGGATTTTGAACAATTAAAGATCCTGTATGCCACTGACTTCAACGAAAACGACCATACTTCGCTGAACCGGCTGTTGATGATCATGGAGTCATTTAAGAAGCAGATTACTTGTGTCCATATTGATACAGCGCATAATCCTGCCAACGAGGAGCGGATGGATGAGCTCAATGATTTTGTGAAAAAGGAATACGGTCAGCAGCAAATCAAATGCAGGCTGATCGATTATGTGGACGTAAGCGAGGGGATCCGTGACTTTGCAGAATCCACCGGGGCGAACTTACTTTCTTTCACGATCCATAAGCGGGGCATCTTTGAGATGCTTTTTATGCCCAACCTGTTCAAAAGGATCCTGCAGGAGGCCAGTTTACCTATACTGATCTTCCCTTCCTGATCTTTTCTTCCTGTCCTTTCCTTTCGGGTCTTTTCCTTCAGATCTTCAGCTTCATCTGGAAGTTTATTTTAGTGGGTTGACATGGAGAAAGGGTATGCATCCGGACCGGTCCCGCGTTTTTTATCGGGCTGATCCTGCATTTCGAATACCAATTCGCCTCCTTTGAGCAGATCACCGTGGGTAATATAGTTTTGGTCAACTTTCTCTCCACGCAGCCGGATCTCTTTTACATACATAATTTCTTTGCTGTTCCCCGGGGCTTTTATTTGCAGCGTGTTTCCGTTGGGAAGGTCCAATTCTATTTCATCGAACAGGGGGGCACCAAAAACATATTGATCGGTTCCCGGGCACACCGGGTAAAAGCCCATGGAACTGAACACATACCAGGCAGATGTTTGCCCGTTGTCTTCATCACCACAATACCCGTCCGGGTGGGGCGTATACAGCCGGGTCAGGATCTTCCGTATCCATTGCTGGGTTTTCCACGGGGCCCCGGCATAATTATACAGGTATACCATGTGCTGGATGGGCTGGTTGCCATGAGCGTAATTGCCCATGTTTACAATCTGCATCTCCCTGATTTCATGGATCGGGAAACCATAGTATGAATAATCAAAATCCGGCGGCATGGCAAATACACTGTCAAGGGTTTCGATAAATGGCTCGTTTCCGCCCATCATTTGTTTCAAACCTGCTATATCGTGAAATACTGACCAGGTATAATGCAGGCTGTTGCCCTCGGTAAAGGCATCGCCCCATTTCAAGGGATTGAATGGTGACTGGAAGCTGCCATCTTCATTCTTCCCGCGCATCAGACCTGATTCCGGGTCGAAAACGTTTTTGTAATTTCCTGACCGCTCGACAAACAGGTCGATCTCCTCCTGGGGCCGGTCCAGCAACCTGGCCAATTCGGAAATACAAAAATCAGCATAGGCATATTCCAGGGTCCTTGCAGTATTTTCCCTGATGCCTACATCATATGGAATGTACCCCAGGTTATTATAATAGGAAGCCCCGAGTCTTCCTACTGAAGTAACTTCTTTGTTGTATCCCCTGGTGTTTTTAATCACCGCTTCGTAAAGGGTTTCGATATCATATCCCCTGATCCCTTTCACGTAGGAGTCGGCAATAATGGATGCGGAATTGGATCCGATCATACTGTTGCGATGCCCGGGACTGGCCCATTCAGGAAGCCATCCGCTTTCTTTGTAAGTATTTACCAACCCTTTCATGACATTGGAATTAAATTCCGGGTACATCAGCGTGAAAAAGGGGAAAACAGCCCTGAAAGTATCCCAGAATCCATTGTCGGTATACATGTAACCGGGAAGCACCTCTCCGTTGTAGGGACTGTAATGCACCATCTCGTTGTCGGCATTGAATTCATAGAATTTGCGCGGGAACAGCAATACCCTGTACAGGGTGGAATAGAAGGTTTTTCGCTGCTCCTCGGTGCCTCCGCTGACCCTGATCTTTTGCAGCTCTTCTTCCCAGGTGGCAGCGGCTGCTGCTTTTACCTGTTCAAATGTTTGATCACCCACTTCGCGGTCGAGGTTCAATTGCGCTTGCTCCGGGCTGATAAAAGATGATGCTACTTTTACGATGATCGTTTCTCCCTTGTGGGTATCAAATGCAACTACGGCGCCAACATGTTCTCCTTCATCGGATGCCTGGTTTTCCGAAATCTTATTTTCATTCCAGGTAGCAAACCCTTTAAAGGTTTTGCTGAATTCGGCCACAAAATAGTTTTTGAAATTATCCGGTACCCCGCCCCTGTTGTTTTTACTGTAGCCGGTTATTTTGTTTTCACCAGGCAATATATGTATACCTGATCCTTTGAAAAATGCATCCAGCAATATATAGGAGTTTTCGTTCTCCGGAAATGTAAACCTGAATATGGCAGCCCGGTCTGTGGGTGTTACCTCCACCACTACATCATGATCGGCCAGGTAAACGCGGTAGTAGTTGGGTTGAACCACTTCGGCCTTATGCGAGAACCAGGATGCACGTTCATCTTCATCCACTTTCAGCTCGCCGGTCACCGCCATCAGGGAAAATGCCCCATAGTCATTGATCCATGGACTGGGTTGATGTGTTTGCTTGATCCCCCTGATCTTGTAGGCATCATAGGCATATGCCCATCCATTGCCCATTTCTCCCGTTTGCGGTGTCCAGAAATGCATCCCCCAGGGGACCGCAATGGCCGGGTAGGTATTCCCGTTGGACAATGCAAACTCTGAATCTGTTCCCATCAGCGGATTCACGTAATCGAGGTATCTTCCTTCAAAATGACTGCTGCTGTTGTCCTCCGAACATCCTGTTAATGCTATGGGAAAAAGCATGGCAACCACGAGCATTTTCAGCAAACCTCTGTGTTTCACAAGTATAAATTTTAGTTATAGTACTAATTTACAATATATTATAAACTTC
>CAYOSB010000197.1:0-7437 GCA_964406495.1 uncultured Bacteroidaceae bacterium
ATCTTTTCTTTGATTTGCGAACCTTCATCCCCATATTGGCTGCTATAGGCGGACTGATCTTCATGTTTCGAAAAAGTTCCCCGATAAAGGCAAAACTGATCAGCTCAGGGGTGTTTGTAGCAGGTGCTGCCATCGCATATAGTTTTTACTCAGGTTTCGAGGAGACAATGAACATCGAACCTGAAATTTTCCAATCCTTCAATCCGATTTTCATCGTGGTACTCACTCCCATAATAGTGGGATTCTTCAACTGGCTGCGTGTAAGAGGAAAAGAGCCTTCTTCTCCAAGGAAGATCGGAGTGGGTATGTTTATTACAGCCCTGGGCTTTGTTGTGATGATGTTATCTGCATTTCATTTACAAAGGGTAACCGGTTTAAGTCCTTATTGGCTTATCAGCACCTATTTTATCCTCACAGTTGCTGAATTGTTCCTGAGTCCAATCGGTATCTCGTTTGTGGCCAAAGTCGCTCCTCCCCGCTTCAGCGGTCTGGCCCAGGGCGGATGGCTGGGTGCCACAGCCATTGGTAACCTGCTCGCAGGACTGGTGGGTAAACTGTGGGATATCGTGGAACTCTGGCAGTTTTTCTTATTATTGGTCGTACTTACCCTGCTATCGGGGGTATTTATCTTCTCGATCATAAGGATACTTGAAAACGCGACCAAATCTTCTGAATAATTGCATTAAGAAATAAAAAAAGCATAGTACTATGAAAAATCAAATAATAATCACAGCAAGCCTTTTGCTGAGCCTGTTCTTCTTCCCGGGCTGTAAGTCGGACACCTCTCCTGCAGACCTCCGGGAAGAGGTCGAGGTGCTGAAAGAAATTGAGAAACGATCAGAGAACATTCAAAGTGAAAACGATGCGTTCAATGTCCTGAGGGATCTCAATCAAACCATTAAAGACATCCGGGACAAAATTCTCCAGATGGAAGAACAGTATCGTGAGGTTTCAGAAAATGAAAAAATGCAGATGGAGGACGAGTTTGGGCAAGCAAACAGGGAGATTGACCGTTCACTCGGA
This sequence comes from uncultured Bacteroidaceae bacterium, assembly GCA_964406495.1. Lineage (GTDB taxonomy): Bacteria > Bacteroidota > Bacteroidia > Bacteroidales > M55B112. Next base: position 1,024 of record CAYOSB010000197.1, read on the forward strand.
GTTATCAGTAATAATACAAAACCTTACAAAGACAACGAAGACGTATCAAAAATGCTTGATAAACTCAACGAGATATTAATCTCAAAATAGCATCTGATTTTATTTTTTTTCGATACATGAGGCTCCTGGAAACAGGGGCCTTTTTTATTCCGCAAGCGGCGCTGAGAAAAGGTTCTTTACAAGTGAAATATCCCCATCTGTTGGCGCGGGCTCCAACCCGAGAATATGCGCAATGATCCCGTAAACCTGCACATTTTCAAAGGGCGGATGTATATGCCCGGGTTTAAAAGCAGGACCTGCAGCATAGAAGATATGGTGCATATCGGTATTCCTGTTATCATACCCGTGGGCACCCCCGGTGTATCCTGAAGGATCGGACGAGGTCCCTACTGACCAGCTGCTGTCGGCTACAAGCACAACATCAGGGATCCTTTCATGTGTTCCGTAATGCAGATCTTCCGGCACCTCCTCCCTGCGCCAGGCGGTAATTCCCTCTGCACGGTCCAGGTGGACGGCTACGGAGTCTTCATATCCCTCCGCAGCATCCAGGAGATACATGGGATTGCCCCCCACAACAGATTCGATCCATTCTGCTTTCACCTGGTCGTATATATTCACATACCGGTCTGGACTGGTAGCCCCCATTCCATGGTCGGAAGTGACAACCAGGTTCACACGGTCACCATAGGGCAGTTTTTTGATCTTCTTTCGAAGCCTGCCAAGGAGTGCATCCAGCTCCCCGACCACTTTTCCTGTTTCCGGGTGCACGGGACCATAATCATGACCAATGCCATCGGGTTGCTGAAAATAGAGCATCACCAGTCGGGGACGTTTTTCAATCGGCAGTTTGAGCCAGTGGATCGCCGTGTCCACCCGGTCTGAAAAAGGGATACTGCCGTCGTAAATCTTCCAGTAAGTGGGTTGCATGCCCTGCACCGGCGCCTCCGATCCCACCCAGAAGAAAGAAGCAGTTGTGACCCCCTGTTTTTCGGCCGTATTCCAGATGGGCTCACCTTGATAGAAATCTCCATTCTGAACCATCTCCCGATTTCCAATGCTGTACACCAGGTCCAGATCAGGTGCATAAAATGAATTGTTAATGAGGCCATGGTGATCGGGATACAGGCCGGTAGCAAGGGAATAGTGATTTGGGAAAGTTTTGGTAGGAAATGAAGAGATCACACGCTCAGCTTTTATACCTTCAGCCGCCATGGCATCCAGGTGAGGTGTATCATAAAGATCGGGATAATCCCAGCGAAAGCCGTCGAAAGACACAAGCACTACGTAGTTTTCATGGGTGGCTGCATCTCTTTCACAAGCGATGAACAATGGGACCAGCAATAATACCAATAAGACTTTCTTCATAATTAATTTCTTTTTTATTCTGCAAGGCAGCACCCTGCTTATTCTGACTGGGGGACGCTTTCTTATGAACCAGTGCAGCATCCCTTTTATTCCGCCATATAGAGACTTTCACCTTTTCCCTGCAGGTTGCTCCTGGTGATTCATGACCTGTATGTTGTTCATGGCAACACAGGTCCTATATCTTGCTTATTGACCGGATATATTTTTGTATGTCAAATTTGCGTTTTGCACCATTGTAATTCATATAGCGGATTTTTCCATACACAGGGCGCTCTGTCCATGCCCGGTCATGCACCCCCCCAATGGACCAGGCGATACCAGTATAGCCATTGGGATCCCTGCCATCCAGTTCATACTTATCATTCAGGTAAATGGCTATTTCCATGGCCTGTTCAGGAGTTTCTGTCCACTCCAGGATTTTTTTTGCCCAGTACATACGCAGATACCCGTGCATTTTACCTTGTTTCACCATCTGCAGTTGTGCAGCATTCCAGAGGGGATCGTGGGTCGTTCCTTCTTCAAACTGCTTCCTGGTGTACATATATTCTCTTTCATCTTTGCGGTGTGCATCATGTGTCTTTTGCGCCCAGTCATGAAACCCGGAAGTATTGTCGTAATCAGGCTGGTAGTGACAATAGTTGTCTGACAGTTCTTTGCGTACGATCAGTTCTTCCAGGAATGCCTCGCTGTCAGCATCTGCAGGGTGTTGCTTTGAAACTTCAATGGCAACGCGCATGCTGGAGATTTGCCCAAAATGCAGATAAGGTGAAAGATCTGACGTCATGCGCTGATTGGGATCGTTGCGCGCTTCATTATACCCTTTCAACCTTTCAGCAATCAACTGCTCCAACATTTTCTTTGCTGCCTTGCTGCCCGGAATAATCCAACCCGTGGGTTTAACGGATCGGTCCAATTGCAGTGAGGCGAGGAGATCGTCGGGTGAAAAGAGCCCGGGAAGTTTTGATCCTGGCTTCATTGGTTGCAGTTCCGGCAGCTCCTCCAGGAACCGGTCAATATGCCGGCGGATCTTTGGCCTCAGGGTATATGCGGCAAATTCAACCTTGTTGCTGACAAACCGGGCCGGTACGATATTATGGCCATCCACCTCTATGAACTTGCAGCCGGACCGCTTCATGGCGGCCGCGACCCACTGCCGTTTGACCCGCATCGGATCAAAATCTGTAACCACAACTCCTGCTCCGTGCGACTGTATGAAACCGGTCATAGTATCCGGCGGATCACCAATGAGCAGGTGAAAGGGGATATGTAATTTGTGCAACTGCTGCGCTGTTTCGTGTAAGCCCCTGAGCATAAAATCATAGTGCCGAAGCATTGCGCCCGGATATGCTGCCGTAAGTGTGAAAACAACGAATAACTTCGCCTCCAATTCATGTGCAAGCAGACGGGCGTGCAGCAATCCCGGGTTATCCTCGACCCGTTGTTCCCTGCTCATCCAGTAAACCACATTCCCTTCTGCCTGCAGGTCAGGCGTGAAGTCAAATATGCGTTCCTTTTGTATCCTCATAGCATGGTTCAGGGGTCAATAGCTCCTGTAGTATCCGGAGCTGAATGCAGCCACCGGAAGTAGATAGGATCATCACCTGCCGGACGCATGTAATGGTGCACCGGTGGTTTTTCCGGAAGATCTACCTCTGCCACTTGCAGTCCTTCGCCAAAATCATAATATTGCATGGCCCAGTTTTCATAGCCTCCTGATCGTGATATCCGCCTGAAATCAAATTCTGCGATCGTCGCTTCCGGATGATGCGTATCCAGCTTGAGAATAAACCGGGGACCAAATCGTTGCAAGGCAGAGATGAAGTAGAAGCTTAAATCGTATCCTGCAACGGCGAAATTACTCCCCTGCCGTGTAAAAGACCGGGGTTCCTTGAAAAAGTTCTGCCGGTAGGCTTTCAGAAAGGCAAGATATTCCGGATCCGTATAATCGTAATAATGCGTATGAGATACCCGCAGGTTCAGCGCATGAACGTAGGGAATCTCAATGTTATAGAAACCCATCCAATAAGAGGAACCGAAAAGTTCGATATCATAATTGCCAATCTCATAATAAAGCCTGCTGGTCACCTGGCTGGAAAATGCTTCATCAAAGGCAGGCAAGATGATCACATTCTTGCTGTCAGGGTTAAGCGCATGAATCAGGTCCTCCGTTTCGCCGTCTTTTATTATCACTTCCTTGAACAAGACTGTTTCCAGTGCAGAATATTTTTCCAGCTCATCAAATAGTTGCTCCTTGTAATATTCTATCCGGCCCATGTTGGTTGAATCGCCGTCGTGCACCAGGATCAGGTTGCTATCATAAAACCTTGAAATAAACTCAGCGTTTCGCTTAAACTCTATCCTGTATGAGGGATTTGCCTGAAAAAGGTAAGGATTATCCAATAAAAGTGAATCCCCGGTATGAAATGGGGTTACCAATGGGATCCTGTGTTCTTTTGAAAATTCAGAAACCAACTCCAGGTTATAAGGGTAGAACGGTCCAATAATGAGGTCCGCGTTTCGCATTTCCGGCATTGTGAGTAGTTGCCGGGTGGTGTACATGCTTTTTTTGGTATCAAATACGTTGATATCGAGTTCCAAACCCGTGTCAGCGAGTGCGTCAACTGCCAACAGGCTACCTTCCAGGAACTCCAGAAAGGGAATGGCCTTGGGGGTTTGTTTTTCCAACATGTAATCTTTCCTGATCCGTTCCCTCCTGAAAGCAGATTTAACATCCTTCAGCAGTGAATCGAGCGGTTCCATCTCTGTATAATCGAATGGCACGAGGTACACCACGCGGTACATTTTACCGGGCCTGTATTCCTCCACCATCAGCTCTTCATAGGTATAAGGCTCCTCCAGTTCCGAACTATCAACTTCAACCTGCAACGTATCGACATCGATGGTATCGGGCATGAACACCTCTGCCACTGTAGTATTCGGTTGAGGAATACGGAGCACATCCCCGCTTCGAGGTCCGCCCCATCCAAGTTCGGGATTGACTGCCCTGATCTCACGTACACGTACATCGTAATACCTGGCAATGGAATACAGGGTTTCACCTTTCTTCACCTTATGGAACAAGGCACCTTCCTCGTCAAAAGCAAGCTCATTCTGTTCAGGTGCTTCAGGTGGCAGGAGTATCTTTTGACCCACCGGTATATCATTGATATCAAGTCCCGGGTTCAAGCGCATGATCTCCTCCACTGAAACATCATACTTTCGCGAAATTGCATAGAGCGTTTCACCTTCTTTCAGTACATGTGCACGCTGATCTTCATGGAGTTCACCGGTATCGACTGAAAAAGCGGAAGAAGGATCGAAAGGAATTTTGAGTACCTGTCCGACCAGCAGATCAGCTGAAGAACCGGGATTCTCAATTAATATTTCTTTCTCCGAAACATTGTAGGCACGTGCAATTGAATAAAGCGTCTGACCGGGTTTTACCACATGCACGTAATACACCTTGCCTTCGAGCACAACCTTATTGTCCGACCGGGTCACCTTCACAGGTTCCTGGGCTATTGCAGCTACTCCAGAGAGGATGAGCACAAAGAACAGACTGCCAATATATCTTTTTCGGAAGATCATCATATGAATAACGAAAGATCGTTCGCCAGATTATTTATTCAAAAAATTAATGACATTTTTTTCAATTCGTTCCTCAATCTCAGAGGTGTTTGATTTAACAAACCGCTCGCCGGTGATCCGTTCAAATAGTTCGATATAACGCTCAGATACCTCATTTACAAAACTGTCGGGCATTTCCGGGATCAATTGTCCCTCTTTTCCCTGGAATCCATTTGTGATAAGCCACTGCCTGACAAACTCTTTGGATAGTTGCTTCTGGGGTTCTCCCTTTTCCTGCCGCTCCTCGTACCCGTCTGCATAAAAATACCTGGATGAATCTGGTGTATTGATCTCATCGATGAGTAGAATTTTACCGTCCTTTTTCCCAAATTCATATTTGGTATCTACGAGGATCAGTCCCATTTCGGCAGCCATTTCTGTTCCCCGCTGGAAGAGTTTCCGTGTATAGTCCTCCAACCGGATGTAATCTTCCTCTGAAACGAGACCCTGTGCGATGATCTCTTCCCGTGAAATATCCTCATCGTGCCCCTGGTCGGCTTTTGTGGTCGGTGTTATCAACGGTTCCGGGAATTTATCATGCTCACGCAATCCATCCGGCATGGGCACCCCGCAGATCTCCCTTTTTCCGTCACGGTACTCGCGCCATGCATGCCCGGTACAGTATCCCCTGATGACCATTTCCACTTTGAAAGGTTCGGCATAATGACCAACTGTTACATTGGGATCCGGAGATTTGATCTTCCAGTTGGGCACCAGGTCTGCGGTTGCATCCAGGAATTTATTAGCGATCTGGTTAAGGACCTGGCCTTTGTAAGGTATTCCTTTGGGAAGGATCACATCGAATGCGGAAATCCGGTCGGTGACCACCATCACCAGCGTTTCGTCATCAATATTGTATACATCCCTTACTTTGCCATGATATACACTCTTCTGTCCTGGAAAATTAAATTCTGTACCCTTTAATGCTGCCATTATAATGAATTTTAAAGTTTATATTCGAACTGAACTGATGGAATCATTCCGCTTCAACCCGACACAATCCTGACATCGTTACATATAAAAATGTTCATCTCCGGAAATATATATATTTTAATCACTGCATTTACATGTTCGATCATGAAATCAATGCATTTTTTTTATCGCAAACATTTTGCTCAGCCATCAGCTTCCCGGTCTTCATCCTGGTCATATGCTTTGACTATCTTTTTAACCAGCCGGTGACGAATGATATCACGTTCATCAAACCGGATTACGGAGATTCCTTCGATCCCCTCCAGGATGCCAATTGCCTGGATCAGTCCTGAGAGTGTTCGTCCCGGCAGGTCCACCTGGGTAACATCGCCTGTAACAATGAACTTGGCACTGGGCCCCATCCTTGTCAGGAACATCTTGAACTGGTTGACAGTAGCATTTTGTGCTTCATCGAGAATAACGAATGCTTTATCAAGCGTACGTCCCCGC
>CAYOSB010000198.1:0-7391 GCA_964406495.1 uncultured Bacteroidaceae bacterium
GAAGCGATGCAGAAAAAATCCGCAGTGAATTGAGTATGGAATACCTCCCTGATGTGCTGCTTGCAGGCGGAGAAAACACTGGTACCCTGCCGTTGCTGCAACACAAGCATGTACCTGGTCAGACCACCATCTATGTTTGCATTAACAAAACCTGTCAGCGTCCAACTACAGATATCAGCGAAGCACTCAGCCAGATCAGGACAATGCGGTCGGAGCAATGAGATGCAAACGGTTCGTTATGCTATGAGCAGTACATTCGATACCAACATATATATCAGCTGTACCGGCAAATAAGGTGCATTCGGGACAGTTGGGTGGGGATAGATCAGTGATCCGCATTCAAACGACGGAGTAATATCCCTTTCAACTCCTCCTTAATCTTCTCCATATCCTGCTTTTGATGCAGTTCCTTTTCCATAGAGGTAACTCCTTTTTCCTGGAAACCGCATGGATTGATATAAGTGAAGTAATCGAGGTTTGTATTGACATTAAAAGCAAAACCATGCATGGTTACATAGCGGCTTGACCGCACCCCGATGGCACAGATCTTCCTGGCTTTGCGCGGATGCCCTTCATCGAGCCAGACGCCTGTTGCACTTTCTGAATGTGTTGCTTCAATTCCATGATGCGCACACAATTCAATGATGGAGTCCTCCAGGAACTTGATGTAACTCTTCAATCCCATCTGGTTAGATTCCAGGTCGATGATCGGATACCCCACGATTTGTCCGGGACCATGATAGGTGATGTCCCCTCCCCTGTTGATTTTGTAGTAGGTGGCATTGATCTCTTTTAAAAAATCGGCATGAATCAGCATATTGGTCTCGTCCCCGCTTTTACCCAGCGTATAAACGTGCGGATGCTCAACAAATAACAGGTACTGATCCGGAGGATCTCCCTGTTCACCATCCCGTTTAAAATCCATCCATTTTCCGAACAATTCTTCCTGGTAGTCCCAGGTCTCCTTGTAATCCCTTGATCCAAGGTCCTGGTATATTACTTTAGACATTAGTTATTTATAAAATAAAACTTGAAATTTTTCTTCACAGTCTAACGTTCCGTAAAAAAATAGTGTTATCGATTTAATAAGATAATTCTACTGTTTCCGCAATTGCTGTTCCGCATGGTAAGATGAACGTACGAGGGGACTGCTTTCAACATGCCTGAAGCCCTTCTGAAGTGCAATTGCTTTATATTCTGAAAATTTTTCCGGGGCTACATACTCCTCGACCGGCAAATGCTCCAATGTTGGCTGCAGGTATTGACCGATGGTCATGACTTCGCATCCAATTTCCAGCAGATCGTCCATCGTTTCAAGGATCTCTGCTTCTGTCTCACCCAGTCCGAGCATGATACCAGATTTGGAAATCAATCCTGATTTACTGATCTGACCAATCACATCCAGGCTGGTCGCATACTTTGCACGGGTTCTGATCTGCGGAGTGAGTCTTCTGACTGTCTCCAGGTTATGGGAGATCACCTCTGGTTGTGCTTCAATTACCTGGCTGATCAGATCCGGCCTGCCATCCATATCCGGAATCAGTGTCTCCATGGTCAGCTCCGGAAGTTCAGATTTCAGCATCCGGATGGTCCCGGCCCAGAACCCGGCACCCTTGTCATCCAGGTCGTCCCGGTCCACCGAGGTAATCACTGCATGTTTGATATTCATCTTTCGGATTGAATCGACCAACCTTTGCGGTTCATCCGGATCAGGCGGCAATGGTCTGCCTGTATGCACAGCGCAAAATTTACAGGAACGGGTGCAGGTGTCACCCAGGATCATAAATGTAGCTGTTCCTTCTGCCCAGCACTCACCGATATTCGGACAGTTTCCACTGGTACAGATGGTATGGAGCTTGTTTTTCTCCACCACCTCTTTCACCTGCATATACTTTTTCCCTCCCGGCATCTGCATGCGCATCCACGACGGGAGTCGCTTTCTTCCCTTCAGGTCATTCCCCATCTTTTTTCAGCATTGATTTGATGCAGCAAATCTAATAAAGTCTTTTATGAATGGCATCCTTATCACAGAAAAGTTACTGACTGTCTTAACCTTCTGCCCTGACTTTGGCCACTTCGTCGAGTGTAACATCAGGCTCAGCGGAACCAAACCTTTTTCGCACATAATTGAGGACATCTACGACCTCCTGGTCGGTTAAATACGGAAGCGGAGCCATGACGGCATTGTAGACTTCTCCTTTCACTTCAATCTCCTCGTCCATGCCATGCAGTACAATACTGATCAGCGTTTCATTGTCTCCATTGACCCATTCCGTATCCTTCAGTGTAGGAAACATTCCCGGAACACCATTGCCATCGGCCTGGTGACAAGCCAGGCAATGCTGCTTATACAGCGGCTCACCAGGATGTTTTGAAAGGTCATCCGCGGCCTGCAGGGCAGGTCTGTCTGCCGGAACAGGATCAGCTACTGTATTTTTTGCTTTACCACTGCCCCCTCCGCAAGAGGAAAGTACCAGGATTGTAATTGCAAGTAGAATTGAATTCTTCATCAGTAAATCATTTTATGTTCCAAATAATCATACATACTGACAGCAAATCCGTAAAGCGGCCAGCTCATAATTGAAACATAAAATTACAGATTATCTTCCAGATCCTCTAACCTGAATAAAAAATTCTCCAGATACGTCCCTGCCTTGAGTCGTTCACATAAAGAGAACCATCCGGTCCTATGGCTAATCCACAGGGTCGATACACCGCATCACCCGGATTTTCAACCACCTCCTGTTGTGAAAAGCCTTCTGCAAATACCTCCCAATCACCTGAAGGTAATTCGTCTTCGAAGGGCACAAATACGACATTGTAGCCTCTTTGTGGTTCCGGTGCACGGTTCCAGGATCCGTGGAATGCAACGAACGCTCCATTCCTGTATTTTTCCGGGAATTGATCAGCATGATAAAACAACAGGTCATTGGGAGCCAGGTGGCCGGGAAATGCCATAATGGGATCTGTTGTGGATCCGCATCTTCCTACCGTGTTCCTGTCGCCTCCATATTCGGGCGCAAGCACCTTCTTGTCCTGCAGCTGGTCATAATAGCAATACGGCCATCCAAAATCAGCACCATCTTCCAGCATCAGGAATTCTTCGGCAGGCAATTCGGCACCCGCCTCTTCGTCGTACAACTCCGGGAAAAACTGGTGCAACTGGTCCCTGCCGTGCTGTATCGCATACAGCTTCCCTGTTTTGTCATTCCATTTCAGTGCAACTGCATGGCGGATCCCGGTGGAATAGCGGTAGCCATCCTCTGACTGGGTCTGTCCCACTTCATCTGCACTGAACCGCCAGATACCGCCAGCATATTCAAGGATCGGGCAGGGATCCATCCCCGGTGAGCCTTTGGTACGCATTTCTTCCATACAGGCATTTGCCGGGGCGCCAATCGTCACATACATATTGCCCTCCCCGTCAAATTCAAATGGTTTGGCAGCGTGTTGCTGCTGGTCGATCAGATCTCCTGCAATGATCTCGTAGTTCTCTTCGGGCAGAAGGTCATTATAATCAGAAAATGGATACCGGACCACCATGGAATCAACGCCATAATAGAGGTAGCCATTATGCAATTCAATGCCAGTCCCTGAAACGGATCCAAAATACCGGACCACATCCGCTCTGCCGTCTCCGGTTGTATCCCGCAATGCCACAGCACCCTTCCCATCCTTGAGCCTGCGCAGGGAAAGGTAGATATCACCATTTTCTTTGATGGTCATGTGTCTGCCCCTACCGAGGTTGTCAGCCACTACCACGGCTGAAAATCCTTCCGGCAGGCTGATTCCCCCATTCCCGGGATCCGGTTCAATATGTTTAGCGGATTGATTACATGAGGCGAAAAGCGCTGTTAAAATCAATGAAATAATAATTATTCTCATGTTTTTAGGTTGTTGGTTTGTAGATATAACAATAGTTTGTAAATGTGGTTTAGAAAAAACAGAAATCTTTTCAGCTTTGTATTTGTTAAAACAACAGGAGATACATGTAAAACAAACATATATGATCGAAAAATTTATTGTCCAGCCAGACCATTTTATTGAATTGCATCAGCGGTCCACTAATTATGTTGAACCCGGTCTCGGGAAACCGGACGGCAAAAAAAGAATGAAAAAAAACCGCGATGCGATTGCAGCGCTCCAGGATCAATTCTATGCACATGACCGTTATTCAATGCTGCTTGTTTTCCAGGCCCTGGATGCTGCCGGGAAAGACAGCACGGTAAAACATGTGCTTCACAAGGTGAGACCGCAGGGAATCAGGTTCAGGGATTTCATGCCACCCTCCGAAGAAGAGCTGCAACAAGACTATCTCTGGCGTGTTCATAAATACACTCCCAGGCGAGGAATAATCAATATTTTTCATCGCTCTTATTATGAGGACGTCACTGCCAGCAGGGTACATCCTGAATTCATCCTGAAGCAACAACTTCCCGGCATACACGAAATCGCTGATATCAAAGACAGTTTCTGGACGGACCGCTATCGCCAGATCAATGATTTCGAAAAAATGCTGACAGAAAACGGGACGATCATACTAAAGTTCTTTCTTCATGTTTCCATTGAACAACAGAGCAAACGGTTTTTAAAGCGGTTGCGGCGAGAGGACAAACACTGGAAATTTTCAGAAAAGGATATTGAAGAGCAACAATTCCGGGAGAAGTATCTTAATGTCTATGAGAAAGCGATCAACCACACCTCTACAGCACTGGCTCCGTGGTATATTATTCCTGCAGACAGGAAATGGTATATGCGTTACGTGGTCAGTGAAATTATTTTGCAACGGATGAAAAGCCTCGACCTTGCATATCCCGGGCTTTCCCTGGGCGGAGACCAGGACATTGAAACGATCAGGGAATTGTTGAGCAGAAAAATAGACCGGGACAAATGATATCTTTGCATTTGAAAACAGACGACACTTAAATGTATACATTCACAATGAGCAAAACCTCCCTGTTGCTGAATTTGGCCAAGAGAGTGCAGGCCCTGGCTGAAACCGGTCAGCACTTTTCAGAATCAGATTTTGATATGGACCGGTACACGGAATTGGAGCAGATCGCCATGGAAATGATCTCCCTGATCACGCACAATGACATTTCGCTTGTTTCAAGCAGTATACAGGAAAAAAATGGCTACAGAACCCCCAAAGTAGATGTCCGGGCTGTGATTTTTAACCAGGAAAATGAGATCCTGATGGTAAAGGAGCAGGTAGATGGACGATGGTCGCTGCCTGGTGGATGGGCTGACGTGGGATTCACACCTGCAGAGATTGCAGTGAAAGAGACACATGAGGAAGCAGGGATGAAAGTAGCACCGGTCAGACTGCTGGCTATCTTTGATAAGAAGTGCCATGACCACCCCCCGGATGTATATTATGCCTACAAGATATTCATTGAATGCAGGATCCTGGATGCAACCCTCCAGACCGGCTATGAAACGACAGATGCCGGGTTCTTCAAATTTGAAGATCTACCGCCCCTTTCCACACCCAGGAATACTAAAGAACAGATCGAGATCATGTTCCGTTTTAAGGACAACCAATTGCAGTGGCCCCATATCGACCTTGGTTGTGCTCCATAACTGTGAATTTAACCGCAGGGAACCCGTGTGAAGCCCGAAAGGCGCTAAAAAATGGTTCCCTGATTAAAAAAATGATCTTCAGTGCGGGGACGCCTGATTTTGAATTGCTCCCTGGCGCCGGATGCTGGACCTGGCAAACAAGTCGCTTTAAAATCATAATATTTCAACTACTTCTGTTATTCTTTTCACAAAAAGATTTTGCACCTCCCCTTTTTAGCTGTATTTTTGCAGGAAAGCGGAATCTATGAGAACGGAGAAAGATTTCCTCGGAGAAGTGAAAATACCTGCCACTGCCCTCTATGGCATCCATGCTGCCAGGGCAGCAGATAATTTTCCGGATAAGGATCAATTTCATATCGAATGGTACGAAGCTACCGGGAAAGTGAAACAGGCATGCTATACAACTGTGCTGAAGTTCAGGGATGCCATTGATAAGGAGCATCCTGACCTGATGCAGCACCTATATGTTCCTGGAGTTAAAGAGCTGGAAGTATTGATTGCTGCCGCAAAGGAGGTATGTATCGGGGAACATTTCTGTCATTTTATCATTCCTGCAGTACAGGGCGGTGCGGGTACGAGTATCAATATGAATATCAATGAGATCATCACGAACCGTGCGCTTCAGTTGCTCGGCAAAGCTCCAGGAGACTATAAAGTGCTTGATCCAGTCGAAGCAGCCAACATTTACCAGTCGACCAACGATGTGATTCCCACGGCTCTTACCATCGCGGTAATGGAGTTGCTGAAAAAACTCGAGGAGGCACTGAATGCAACACGGCTGCAAACTGAAAACCTTGAAAACAAATACAGGAGCACATTGCGACTGTGCTTCACGCAGCTCCAGGAGGCAGTACCGGGGACATACGGGCAGTTATTCAGTAATTACAGCGATGCATTGTCTCGGGACTGGTGGCGTGTATCCAAAGCTTCGGAGCGGATTAAACAAGTGAATATCGGCGGTGGTGCTTCAGGAACAGGGATATCCATTCCACGGTTTTTCATTATGGAAGTGGGCACCCAGCTCAGGCAAATCACCGGCCTGCCTGTTTCTCAAGCTGAAAATCTCACGGACAGCACGTCTAACCTGGACGCATTGGTTGAAGTGCATGCGATCCTCAAGGCCCATGCCGTGAACCTTGAAAAAATCGGTTCTGATCTGCGCTTACTCGCATCCGGAATCCGCGGCGAAAAAGAGGTCCTGCTACCAGAAAGGCAATCCGGCAGTTCGATCATGCCGGGGAAGGTGAACCCGGTGATTTCAGAATTTGTGATCTCTGCTGCGCACCAGGTATATGCAAATGATCAACTTATAACGAGCCTTGCGGGACAGGGACAACTCGATCTGAATGCCTATCTTCCTACCATAGGACATGCGATGATCAGCAGCCTGAAATTGCTGGTCTCGATCAACCATACCCTCAGCAGGAATTTATTACAGGGCATTGAGATCAATGAAACGCTTGCTGCTGCCAGGTTATTCAAGAGTCCTGCTGTTACCACCGCCCTCTCGCCCCTGCTCGGATACAACAGGGCTGCTGAATTGGCCCATCTTATGAAGAGAGAAGAAATCGATATATTCGCTGCCAATGAGAAGCTTTCCGCGTTGCCTGCCGAACGGTTAAAAAAAATTATGCAACCTGAATATTTGCTCAAAAAAGGTTTTTCAGTGAAAGATATCAGGGACTTAAATGAAGATTAATGGATGGCGAAACTTAATGAAACCCTCATCATTGAGTAGAGATTTTTCAGCGGAGCAATGACAAAAGAACATGTATATATGGTATGGAATGTAAGGACGTTCGATGAAG
>CAYOSB010000199.1:0-7340 GCA_964406495.1 uncultured Bacteroidaceae bacterium
AGTTGTTCCAGCAAGTCTTCGGTACATGAAGGTGCGATCAGCAGGATCGCTGCCAGGAAAGCTATTCTACGGAAATATTTTATTGTGTTGTCCATGTTTTTATCATTTTGGATTCGAAATTCACCTTCCATCATTAAAATTCAATATTTGCACCAATTGCATAGCTTTTTAGCAACGGATAGAAATCATCACCGGAAGTGTCTTTTTCCGGATCAATGCCCTGCCACCTGGTAAGTGTAAGCAGGTTATCTGCAGTGAAATAGATCCTGAAACGGCTTATATTTAGCTTGTTAATCCAGTTTCCTGGCAAGTTATAACCCAGTTGGACATTTTTTAACCTGATAAAGGACCTGTTCTGGAGCCAGAATTTTGAATCACTGGTATTTCTACCGCCGTCGTCACCAGCTGAGATCGTCAGCCTGGGCATGCTGGCCTCCCTGTTGTAATAATTCCAGGTATCGGTCCAGTGGAACTCAGAGAAATTGAACCTGTTGTCACGCGGCCGTGTCGTGGTCAGGTTGTCTCCCCAAAAGTCATACCTTCCCGCGGTAGCATTCAGGAATACTGTTAAGTCAAACCCTTTCCACTCAATGTTGCCGGTCAGGGACGAGTTAATAGTTGGCCTTCTTTGCATCATATGTGGAAATGCCACCCGGTCATCACCGTTCACGAATCCATCGCCGTTCATATCGGTCAGCAATACATCACCCGGAGCAATAAAATCTGCCTGAAGCGGGTTTTCATAGATCTCGTTCCAGCTTTGAACGAGTCCCTGGTCGATGTATGTGTAGATATAGCGGTAAGGCATATCGATAAATTCATTCCCCCTGCTCAGGTATTCATTCCATTTTTCAAGCCTGTTGAAATTATATGAGAAGTTAAAATTGGTCCGTAACTTCACCTGACCGATCTGCTTGTTCAGGGTGATGTTTGTCTCAAAACCCCGGTTCCTGAGGTTCCCTACATTCACCCTTGGGGGATAGTATCCGAAAAGAAAATCTGAAAGGTCCGAGGGTCTGATCATTCCCGTCGTCAACCTGTCATAATAATCGAATTCGGCATAGATCAGGTTCCTGAACAATCCAAGGTCCAGCCCGATATTCAAAATGGCTGTCGACTCCCATGAGAACTCCGGGTCGATCATTTTCGAATAACTGAATCCTTTCACGATCTTCCCGTCGAGAATGTAGTTTGTGGTCTCAAATGTCTCTCGTTGTTCATACCTTCCTACACCTGAATTGTTACCAAGTGAGCCATAGGAGGCCCTGAATTTAGCGTAGTTTACGGTCCCCTTGACCGGTTCAAAGAATGACTCTTCTGAGATCCTCCACCCTGCCGAGACCGATGGGAAAAATCCATACTGGTTCCCGGGGGAAAATTTTGATGATCCGTCGTACCTTGCATTGAACTCAAACAGGTAGCGATCCATCACATCGTAGTTCAAACGTCCGATGAATGCACGCAGTCCTTCTGAACTGGAGCTTCCGGAATTATCTTTGGTAGTTGGCAATGCTGCACTTATTTCCAGTATGTTCGGGTACAGTCGATCCATCCTGCTTGCCGAAAGCATCCGGTCCTCCCAGTACTCTTCAGTATAAGCAACCATAATTCCGAGATTATGACCGGAGAAGATCTCCTTTCTATAATCCAGTCGTGCCTGGAAATTGGTTTTGTAATCCATATCGATCCGGTTGTCAATGCCGGCATTGTCTCCAACGAGCACATCCACAATTTCTCCGGTTTGCAGGTTGTAGGTGGTTGTCGGATCTTCCCAGTCGCGATAGAATTGGTTGGTAAAGATCAACCCATAGTCCACACGTGCAGAAAATCCCTCAAAAGGCTTCCATATCCCGTACAAATTACCATTGAGCCCGATTTGTCTTTTCTCATTATGTTCGATGGAATAGCTTGCCAACAGGTTCGATGCCTGCTTGTTCTCCCCGTAGGCCATAGCTCCACCATATTGTCCCGTTTCAGGGTGGATGGGCGTAACGCCCGGATTGGTATTCCGGATGCCGGAACCACCTATTCCATCACTGTCACCGTAATTCATTTCCGACCACTGACCGTCAATCTTGGTCCCTACAGTAATGTTTTTCCGGATCTTATAATCGAGGTTGGTCCGGAAATTGTACCTGGTATAATTGTTATTGATTACCACGCCTGTCTGGTCAGATACTCCGCCTGATACATAAAAGTTCATCCTGTCATTACCTCCGGAGGCGGAGATATTATGATTCTGCAGTGTTCCGTTCTGGAAAATGATATCATACCAGTCGGTATTGGGGTAAAGGACCGGGTCGATCATGCCTTTTGCCATCCACTCCTCGATGGCTCCCCACTGGTATACAGAGTTCTTGTTTCCGGCGTTCGCCCCCCTGATCTGCAGTGTCATGGTCCTGGGATAGTTGTCCAGGTTTTCATAAAACTTGATCGGTTCCGTCAATGCATATGATCCGGAATAGCGGATCTTGGGATCCCCGCCGACGCCTGTTTTGGTGGTAATCAGGATGACGCCGTTGGCACCCCTGGATCCATATACAGCCGATGAGGCAGCATCCTTCAGCACAGAAATGCTCTCCACATCATTCATGTCGATCCGGTTGATGTCCACATCCGGTATCCCATCCACCACGATCAGCGGATTGGCATTATTCACCGTTCCCAGCCCCCGTATCAGCAGCTCCGTATCGCTGTTTCCCGGCATCCCGGAGCCCTGCCTGACAGACAGACCGGGCACCATACCTGACAGGGCCGTTGAGACATTGGCAAGTGACCGACTTGTTAATTTTTCGTCGAACTTCACGTTTGCAACCGAACCAGTCATGTTCACCTTTTTCATTTCACCGAAACCTACAACCACCACTTCGTCCAGTTGCTCAAATTCCGGTTCAAGCTGAAGATTGATCACCGATTGGCTCGCTACTGAGCGGGTCTCTTTCTTATACCCAATAAAAGAAAATACAAGCGACTGGTCATCTTCCACACTGATGGAAAAATCACCACTTTTACCCGTGATCACACCTTTATTAGTTCCCTGGATTACCACACTTACACCTGGTAATCCTTCACCATCTTCATCGGTAACCGTTCCGGTAACCTCCCTTTGAGCTGAAACTCCTAAAGTTGAAAAGATGATAATTCCTGAAAACAATAGTCTTAATATTGCTTTGCTCATAAGATTTGTGTTTAGTTGAAATTTTCGTTTTAGTTTCAGATAAGCTTTTCATTGTCATGAAAAACATTTTTTAAGATAGCAATATTGAAAAAAGCCAATCTATTGCTTACAAAAATACGATACAATAACAAAGCGTATATATACGATTAATGCAAATTATTATGGTATATTGTCTATCGCAACTACCACTGCTTGCAAACTAATCAATACCTGCTAATTATGATGCATTTATTTATTATGGGGAAGGATCTCCTGGAGAGAAGGTGCCAGGATCATTGAATGCGGAGTACCATTTACGCAATCATTTTGATGTTTTTCCGGTATTGGCCCGGGGTTACACCACAGATCTCTTTGAATTGATTGTTAAAATGAGCCAGGTTGTTATAGCCCGACTGATAACAGATATCTGAGATCAACATGTCAGAATCCTGCAGCAACTTGCATGCATAGCCTATCCGCACCTCTTTCAGATAATTGAACAGGGATTTCCCTGTATTTCGTTCGAAAAAGCGGCAGAAAGCACTTGGTGAAAGATGGCATTGTTCTGCCACATCTTCAAGCTTGATCTTCTTTGAAAAATTAACCAGGATGTATTCATAGACATGCTTAAGTCTTTTACTCTCCGTAGCACTGGATTCTTCAAAGAAACCGGTATGGGCCAACACCTTGTGGCTATCAGTACGGAGCAGGATTTCAAAAATCTCAAGGAGGTAGATAAGCTTTCTGAAATTATTGGCTTTCAACATCTTATGAAGAATGTAGCTGATGTCAAGTATTTCCTCTCCATAAAACTGTATTCCCTTACTCGATTTATTGAACAGATCAATCACCGGGTTGAGCTCAGGAGACTGCAGTATTTTCTGCCCGAAAAAATGCTCATGAAAGTGGATGGTGATACACTCAGGGGATACTCCCTGTGAAACACCTTTTACTTCCCAGCAATGCGGAAGGCTCGGACCCAACAGGACCAGGTCGCCTCTTGAAAAACTCTCCATGTTGTCTCCAACAATCCTGTTTCCCCATCCACTCAAAATATAATTTAACTCAAAATTCTTATGCGAATGGATCTTGTAGGTCCTGGGCGTCATGACCGCTCTTTTCAAATTAAATGAGCTGCTGTCGGGAACGATGATCTGTGCTTCCTGGTGTTTCATTGCAACCTGGTCAATACAACATTTTGTACACAATACTATAATAATTTTGTCATATTAGCAAATATTTTACATGATTTTTATCCTTTATTGCGTATTATCAATGCGTTATATTACCAGGTGATTACCATAATAGCGATCCGGCTTCACATAGTATTTGGTTGAAAAACCATGCGAAAATTATTACAGTTACCACCAACGGAGATATTTGTAGATTACAGGTGTAATACCATCTTTCTTTTCACTCACCGTTATATAGGCTGATCCATCCCTGAACCATGCGATAGCCTCTCCCTGTGGTTCTTTGATATAGGGAAGTTTTTCGGGGGAGCGTGATAATGCATTATGGATGGACTCATCCTCGGTACGTTTCCAGTAATACACGTTCGTCAGATTTTTAACCAGGATCTCCTTCCCGTCAGCAGAAATATCTCCCCCATTGGCCAACCTGAATGGCAGTGTAACGGAGGACCTGGTTAATATCACCTTCTCCTCATAGTTCTGAGGATAACTTAATTCGTATATCTGTACACGATCCTCTCGCTTGGTGATAATAAAAAGATCCTTTGTTAGTGGGTCAATCAATAAAATCTCGGCATCACGCGAGCCATCCGCATAATCGAAGCTGATCGTTGAGACCGAATCCCTGGCAATGTTTAGTTGCTGGTTGAGAGACCCTGTATCCACCAGCGGTTCGACAATCCGAAAAATGTATTTATTTGTATACTTCCGGCCAAGGTCTCCTATCTCACCAATATAAATGTAGGTTTCCCCATCAATTGTACCGGGACCGACGGCAATATCCTCCCAGTCCCGGTTGTCGGTATAATCCGTATCAATATTCAACGTACAAACGATATTACCCTCAGTATTTATCAGGAATATCCGCGCTTCATCCCCGCTGTCATTATGCACCCAGAAACAACCGGGATTTTTTACGCTGGCAGCCATTCCTGAAATTTCATTGAGGGTATTGTCCTTCCCGATTGTCGCCAGTGCGATACCGTCTCCTGCGAATGCTTCCGGATCCATAATGAGGGTATACTCCCTGGAGAATCCATTTGTATTGTCAAACAATGTCAGGTTGGAGGTATCTGCTTTCGGGATCACCGGAAGCAGTATCCCGGATAAATAGGTGGATGTGTCAATTTCCCAAACATTTGGATTCCCAACAGTCCAATGATAACGGGGCCTTCTTGTTCCACCGAAGGTGATGGGTTGTGTTAAGACGCGCCCTTTTTCGGATAACTGCGATCCGCCTGTATCAATGGAAAACAGGTAACCTTCCCTTGTGGCCAAACAATAAATGGTATCCAACCCGATGGCAGGTGCACCATCTAAATGTATATAAACGCCTGCCGGAACCCCAGGAAAAGTAAAGACGTAGGTAGAGTCTTCGGTAAGGAAATCATAGGTCATTTCCATGGCTGTATCAGCGTATGCGCTGAACCTGAGCAAATCCCCCATTGAAGCTGCTAACACAGGCGCACTGTCTACCGGGTCCAGGGCAGATTTCATTATACCCCGATCGTTCCAGGTTGTATTGTCGTATTCCGATCTCCCGGTTGAACCATGATAGGCAATCTCCGTAACATCTGCAACTTCACCGAGGTTGATCAGGGGTAAAGAATATGAACGCATTGGTGTGGAAATCTTAACAATGTGCGTCCCGGGTTGCGCAAATGTCAGGTTGTACCAATGATTGCCCCGGGGAATACGATGCATGATTTGGTCGATCATGTTCCCGGCAGGATCGTACATATCCATTGTTACCCCGGTCTGCATTTCTGACGTGAACTTAAGCCGGGCTTTTCCAACGCACGGATTAGGAAATATGATCGGCGCTGAGACTATGAACGGACGGGTGCCGGTATTCCCGGAGGTGTCAATGATCTCCTCATCTTCAAACGAGAATACGATTGGATCAATATCCTTTAATATACATACCCCACCAGTATTCATATTTTCAATCATGATACTGTCAATGGGTGCATCCGAAGAAAATGTGAGCGTCAACGGATCCTGTGCTGTAATTTGTACGGACAGCAAAATAAGTATTGGAAAGATACACCGAATTTGTTTCATTTTCTTTTCGAATTATCCATTCATTGGCCAACCAGTATAAGTCTGATTTTTATAGAATCTTTATCTGGAGGCTCACCGAAGGACTTATCAGCCAGTGTGCAATGAGACCTTCCTTTTCATATCTGTAAGCAAAATAACGCAATCCAACTAGATAATAATTATGCAAAATGGGATAAGATATATGGAATATTGACTAAATCAATCCGGATAGTATCATCACAATTCACCAGGCGTGCATAAGCGTATTCAGCAATATACTATAAGAAATAGGAAATATTGAAGATGTTTACCGTTGAGAAACCACCTAAATTTGCTTATATATAAAATATACAAATATGTTAATACCACCTATGCACATGCGAAATTTGTTCCGTATATCGATCTTTACAGCCTGCATGGCCTGCTTTCAGTTCAGTTATGCACAGGAAGATCAGGATCAGCCGCTGGCTGTCCCGTTGCTTCCTGACCTCGAATTTACAACCATTCCAGCTGGTTCTTTTACCATGGGAGCAGATTTGGATCCCAGGCACATCGCTGCCTGGAAAGACGACGGATGGCGGAGTATCTTTATCCAGGATGAGTTTCCACACAGGGAGGTTTCCATCAGCCAATCAATTGATATTTCAATATATGAGATCACGAATGCACAATATGAATTGTTCGACCCGGACCACAAAGCCCTGCGAGGAAAATTCATGGATATTTCTGAAGGGGATCATGAAGCAGTTGTATATGTGAGCTGGGAAGATGCCGTTGCATATTCGGCCTGGCTGTCAGAAAACGATCCGGGGTACGATTACCGGCTTCCCACGGAAGCCGAATGGGAATATGTCGCGCGGGCAGGAACCCGCACCCCGTTCAATGACGGAATTTCGGGGAACATCTATGAATTGAATCCATTCAATGTTTCCGAAATGAATGAACGG
>CAYOSB010000200.1:0-7335 GCA_964406495.1 uncultured Bacteroidaceae bacterium
AGATAATAAGGTGCTCGGGCTCCTACGCTAAAGCTCCGGCGACAGCGTGCGAACCCTCATCGAACGGCCTTACATTCCAATCTATATATACATGTTCTTTTGTCATTGCACCGCTGAGATTTCTATGCTCAATGATGAAGGTTTCATAGATATATCTGTTTTAATTTCATTGATTCGTATTCAACAGCTTCATTTTCAGCTGTTTTTTCAACATGTCCTGTTCATATATTATTCTGAACCACATCCAGCCTGTCATCTTCTCCCCGGATAGCTCGTTTTTCACAACTTTTCAGTTCAATCCCAGGTTTTCAAAAAAGTACCGGACCAGTGATGGGTTCATGATCACGGGATAAAAGAACCCGATCAAGGCACCCCAAATATGTGCGTCATGATTAATGTTGTCACTTTGTTTCCTGCTCATGTAGCTTGAATAAGCGAGGTAGAGGATCCCGAAGACCAGTCCGGGGATAGGAATGGCAAAGTAAAAATAGATCTTCTGCATGGGTTCAAAGAAGATGTGCGCAAATACAATGGCAGATACCAGTCCGGAGGCGCCCACCGCTCCGTAGTTTGGGTCATTCCTGTGTTTAATGATGGTGCTGACACTGGAACCGGTGATCCCTATAAAGGTCAGGATCGAGAGGTGCAGGTAGGGTGAACGGATCACACCGTGTGTTTCGAGGTTTTGGAAAATGTTTTCCACGCTGTTGCCGAAAGAGAGCAGCACGATCATGTTGACCACCAAATGCACATAGTCGGTATGGAGGAATGCATGACTGATCACCCTGAAGTATTCCTTTTTGTGCACCACCCTGTAAGGGAAAAGTACATACCGGTCTGACTGCTTTTTGAACCTGAAAGCAAGTACCGAAACGAGGCTGATGAATACAACGAGTGCGATGGTCACAGGTCAATGCAGAATTTTGAAGATCAGTTCTTTGAGGAGATCCCCGGGTTCGATCATGGTACCTTTGTACCCTTTTGATTTGAGGTCATATTCACGCAACAGGCTGATGATTTCAATGACCTTGTTGGCATTGAAGTTCCTCGCAGCCTCTACGTAGTCCTTGACGAAGAAAGGTCTTACACCGAGCTGTTCTGCCAGGTTGTCGCGCGATTTGTCCTTGATCCAGTAATAGATCAATACCCTGGAAAAGAAGGCGAAAAGGATATTGATGGTCAGGACCAGTGGATGGTTTTTTTGGTTGTCGGCGAAATAATTGATGATCCTGTTGGCCTTGACCACATCACGCTTGCCGATGGCGTTCTGTAATTCAAAATTATTGTAGTCTTTGCTGATCCCGATGTTGCGTTCGATCAACACAGGCGTGATCGTTTTTTCGTTTTCCCCGAGGGAGATGATCAGCTTGTCCAGTTCATTGGAGATTTTCGAAAGGTCACTTCCCAGGAATTCCAGTAACATCGCCGATGCCTTGGGTTCAATGCTGTAATTCTTTGCAGAGAGATAGCCTGTGATCCATGAGGGCACTTCATTATCATACAGCTTTTTCGCTTCGAGAAATACGCTGTTTTTGATCAGTGACTTGAATACCTTTTTGCGTTTATCGGGCTTTTTGTATTTGTAGTTGATGACCAGCAGGGTGGACTTCAGTGGATTTTCAACGTAGTGCACCAGGTTCTCAAAATCCTTCAGCTCCTGTGCTTCTTTCACGATCACGACCTGGTAACTGGCCATCATGGGGAAGCGCTTGGCTGCATTCATCACGGTGAGTGCATCGGTATCCTTTCCGTAAAGGACAGTCTGGTTAAAGGTTTTTTCTGAATCATTGAGCACCTGTTCCTGGATATGGTCAGAGATCATATCGATAAAATAGGACTCATCCCCGGAAAGGAAATATACAGGAGCATACTTCTTCTGCTTCAGGTCTGACAATATGTGTTCATAGGTCTTCGCTGCCATTATTCAAACCTGAGGTGTTTTACCGACTCACCCTGGTCGCGCAATTCGATCAGGGAGTCGATACCAATACGTACGTGTACTTCCGCAAACTTTTTGGTCACCATCTTATCACTCCTGGAGGTCTTGACACCTGACGATATCATGGGCTGGTCCGACACCAGCAGGAGTGATCCCATGGGGATCTCATTGGCAAAGCCAACGATAAAAAGGGTGGCTGTCTCCATGTCAATGGCCATGCTTCTCATGGTGCGAAGGTGTTCTTTAAAATTCTCATCGTGCTCCCATACCCTGCGGTTGGTGGTGAAAACCGTTCCGGTCCAGTAATCCATCCCATGATTCCTGATGGTGGATGATACTGCGCGCTGCAGGCTGAAGGCAGGGAGTGCCGGTACAAGTGGGGGCAGGTAATCATCAGAAGTTCCT
This sequence comes from uncultured Bacteroidaceae bacterium, assembly GCA_964406495.1. Taxonomy (GTDB): domain Bacteria; phylum Bacteroidota; class Bacteroidia; order Bacteroidales; genus M55B112. The sequence continues at coordinate 2,345 of CAYOSB010000200.1, forward strand.
TCTCCGCGGATTGCGGCGATGGGCAGGATCAGGTCGCCCAGCTGGTTCTTGCGTTTGAGTCCGCCACATTTTCCAAGGAACAGCACGGCCTGTGGATTGATGGCTGCAAGCAGGTCGACAATCGTGGCTGCATTGGCACTGCCCATTCCAAAATTGATCATGGTAATGGAATCTGCATTTGCACACGGCATGTTTGCATGGGGATCCACGATCGTCGTGCCCATCTCTTCACAAAAGTGGTCCAGGTAATTCTGAAAATTGGTGAGCAATATATACTCACCGAATTGATCCAGTGGATTACCGGTATACCTGGGCAACCAGTTGCTGATGATCTCTTTTTTAGTTTTCACAGGTAGCTGTTTTTATTCTATTTTTTAGCCTGTTCAATAACTTTGCGCAATAATGCGGATTTCATCCGGGAATCTTTTAATTTTAGCATCCTTTCCACAAAGAGTTGATAAAGATAACAGCATTTATGCAAAAACTGAACTTGCCGGAATATGATTTAAAGCTTAAAACGCAATCGGGCAGGACCATGGTCTTTGACCCGTTCCGGTCTAAGTATTTGGTAATGACACCCGAAGAACGTGTTCGACAGTTGTTTGCAAGGTACCTCGTGAAGGAAAGAGATTATCCGGCCTCCCTCATGGCTACTGAATATTCCCTTACCTTGAATAAAATGTCGAAGCGTTGTGATATCCTTGTTTTCAACAGGAATGGGGAACCCCTCGTGCTGGTGGAGTGCAAGTCGCCCGATGTATCCATCGGCAGGGAGGTATTTGACCAGGTGGCCAGGTACAACATGGTGTTCAAGGTAAATTACCTGCTGATAACCAATGGACTGAAGCATTATTGTTGTCGTGTGGACCATCAACTGGGTACCGTGGAATTCCTGGAAGATATCCCTGTCTATGCAGCACTAAAAAAATGAGGATCTCAGTCCTGCCTGAATACCTGCAAAAAATGTTCGTCGGAAAATCCATTACCTTTCCAGTTCCATTCTTTGCGTGTGCCGGTGATCTGAAAACCTGCTTTCCGGAACATGTCCAGGCTGGAGGTGTTCTCGACCGAAATGCTGCAAAAGAGCTGGTGAAGTTTCAGCACTTCAAAGCAATAGTTTTTCAGGAGGACGAGGGCTTCGCTGGCGTATCCTTTTCTTCTTTCCGACTTTTCGGCGACCAGGATTCCAACTGCGGCCCGCTTGTGGAAATGGTCAAAATCAAACAGGTCAATGGTCCCGACCGGCTGGTCACTATCCCTGCGCTGGATCATCATTCTCAATTGCCCGGTCGCAAAGATATCTTTATGGGCATTTTCAAGGTATCTCTTCAGGATGAAACGGGAAACCGGAGAAAGTGTCTCTGAAATGTTCCAGATCTCCGTATCGTTTTCCCATCGATACAGGAACTCCAGGTCCCCCGGTTCGAGGGCCCGCAGCAGGATCTTCTCTCCATACAGGATATTATTCGTCATGTTGCTCCCTGGAATAGATGACGCTGTAGTTGCTTCCGTTTTCTGAACTGATGGTGATCCTGTCACTGACGGCGTCATAGTCGAGTGTGATGCGCTCTCCGGAATCCTGATCGATGATGGTAATACTGAAATCTTCCTCGCTCAGGCGAGTGAGAGCTTTCGCCACTGTTTCTTCACGGGGAATGATCTCAACATACCAGATATCCTTCCCACCCACACCCTGGGGATCCCGCATACAATAGATGCCGCTGTACCCGTCTTTGACCGGTATAAAAAACAGGTTATCGTTGGTGGTATTAATCGGGTAGCCAATGTTGAAGGCATAGCCGTAGGTGCCATCCTTCCGGACGTCGCATTGGAAAATATCATATCCACCCATGTTGTAATGACCTTTCGAGCTGAATATAAGCTGCTTGCCATCAGGACTCAGGTAGGCTGAGGTCTCATCGGTTTCTGTATTGACCTCTGCTCCTGCATTCACCGGATCGGACCAGCTGCCGTCGGCCAGCTTTTGACTGAGCCAGATATCCAGTCCACCAACAGTTCCCCTGCGGTCACTGGAGATGAACATGGTCTGCCCGTCGGGAGAAAATGAGGCATGGTCCTCGGTGAAATTTGAATTGGCATCTCCTTTCACCGGCTCCGCCTTGCTCCATATGGTCCCGTCGTATTTGCTAACATAGATGTCACTGTCAAATTCGAACTGCTTGATCAGCAAGAGTTCGGTGCCGTCAGCTGACAGTCCTGTCGGGATCATGTCACCGTCGGATCCAACCTGTGGGGTAATGTTCACCGGGTCCGACCATTTTCCATCCTGTTTAATGCTCATCATGATCGCCTCGTAAAATTTCTGGCTGTTCAGCCACACCAGCACATTTTCATTGGCGGAGATCACGGCGTTGTATTCTTTCCCGGCGGTATTCAACGGCTCTTCGAAGCAGAACTTGTAGATATCCAGTGCTGCATCCTGGATGATCTTGGCACGTTCCACCGCCTTGATCTCTTCTTCGGTGATCCTGAGGTTGTAGTGCTTCCCGAAGTTCTTTACCGACATGAAGGTATCATATGCCTCCAGGGCTTCGGCGAGCTGATTGTTGATGCGGTAAGCGTTCCCAAGGAAAAACCAGGTATGGTGGGGGGCCTCTTTTTCCTTGTAATAGTTTTTGCGATATTTAAGGGTTGTATTCTCAGAGGCTTCCAGGAAGTGGTCAATCGCTTTGTTCTCTTCTCCCTCGATATTCAGGTAAGCCATGCCCAGTTTATAGTGGGCATTGTGATTACCCGGTTCCAGTCTGAGCAGCTGCCCGTAGAGATATGCTGCTTCCTGGTACTCTTCCCGTGCAAAAAAGTAATCACCGTCCTCGAAAAGTTCTTCCGGTGATTCATTCTGTCCAAATAGTTGCAGGGTGCAAGCGGTGACAAAGGTCAGAATAAGCAGGCTGTATTTCACTTGGTTCAGGTTAAATGATGCATCCGGTATCTCTAAAGTGTATCCCGGTACTGTGCACTATTCCCTATTTATACATGGAATCAAAGACGAAGGTTGCATTTACGCACCGGGATTTCAAAAAAAGACCGGACAAGCCGGTCTTTTCCATATTTATTTCAATTTCAAATGGTCGGGAACGGCGATGTCCTGTATTTCAATGAGTACTCCTCCCTGTACGGAGACATTGAAGTGCACGCGACGGTTCAGTTCTCTTCCTTTCGGTGCATCCCTGCCATCCGGGGTGGTGTTCCTGGCGGCCGGTTTCTTTTCGCCCCTGCTGGTGGTTGTGAGCCTGTCGGCATTGATTCCCTGTGCGACCAGGTACTCCGCTACTGCATCAGCCCGTTGTTTTGCAAGGCGGTCATTATATGCATCCGGACCCATGGAATCGGTATGTCCAACTACCTCCAGTTCGATGTTCGGGAATCGTTTCATGATAGATGCAAGTCCGTTCAGTTTCTCTTTTCCTTCATTGCCCAGCGCATAACTGTCGAAACCAAAGAACACCGGCCTGATCATGTAGGTCTCTTCGGCCATTTCTTCAATTACTTCTTCTTTCACTTCCTCGACCACCTCTTCCTCCACGACTTCTTCTGCGGCTTCTTCAGCTGCTTCCTCGACCGTTTCCGTCACCTCTTCTTTCACCTCTTCGGCAAGCATTTCTTCCTCGGCTTCTTCTTTTTTCGGAAGTGCTGTCTCGAAGGCAACAGCTACTGGTTGTGCCGATTCGGGGATCCATTCGAACCTGAAGACCTCCACCTGGTCGGCTTCACCTTTCGAATACATGGTGAGGGCATCCTCCATGTCCACCTCTTTCGGTATAAACGCAAAATCATCATCGGTGGTATTGAGCGGGTATTCCAGGTGGACGGGTGCACTATAACTACCGTCTTCATTTATGGTAACATAGAATATGTCAAATCCACCCAGACCGGGATGCCCCTGTGAACTGAAATAAAGTCTTGAACCGTCGGGACTGACATAAGGGTTGTCCTCATTGAGCGGGGTATTGATATGTTCGCCCAGCAGGATGATATCACTCCAACCTTCTTCCGTTCGCTCTGATTTGAATATGTCCATGCCCCCGACCGATTCTCTCCTGTTGCTGGTAAAATAGATCGTGTTGCCATCCGGTGTGAAGCATGCATGCGATTCGTAATACCGCGAATTGATTGGTTTACCGATGGGCTCGGATTTGTACCATCTGTCGTTTCTGTATTCGGTGATCCAGATATCACTTTCGAACTGATCGGCCCATGTGACCAGCATCTGCTGTCCATCATGTGAAAGTGCAATGACTGTCTGGTTGCCGTCTGACTGGATGGAAGGAGTGATGTTATAGGGCTTTGTCCATTTCCCGTTCTCCTGTCTGGATACGTAGATCCCGTTGTAAAATTTTTGTCTGCCCATGAATGCGAAAGTGCCCAGGTCACCGGAAATCACAGGATTGTATACGGGTGCCCTGATCGCATTGATCTGTCCAAGTGTGCCAATGGCATAATCAGCTTCAGATTTCAGTGCTTCTTTAGCCCGCTGGCATGCATCGATCTGAATATTGGTATAGATATACTGTGGTGTCTCTTCTTCAGCATACGTAAGGAATTTTTTGTAGTTCTCACATGCTTTGTCAAACTGTTCGTCGATCCTGTATGCATTTCCAAGGAACAGGTAGGCATCAGGGGGTGCAGCATCTTCCCTGAAGCTCCCTTCCCGGTATTTTTCCGTAATATTCTTGATGGCTGTTTCCAGGTATGGGATCGCTTCTGTTTTTCTGCCTTCCAACTCGAGCAGGCAGACACCGATACGGTAATTGATATTGGCATTATCCTCGTACCCGTCATTATACACCTGGTTAAAAGCATAAAGTGCTTCTGCATAATCCTCTTCGGCAAAGAAGAACTCAGCATCATAAAAATTTTCTTTTGGGTCGTATTGTCCGTGAAGGAAGATGGCAATCAGCAGAAAGGAAAACAATGTGTAAACTCTTTTCATTACCGGGCAGTTTAGAGTGATTTACACAAATTTAAGA
>CAYOSB010000201.1:0-7326 GCA_964406495.1 uncultured Bacteroidaceae bacterium
TACATTCTTTTTCGCATGTGTTTCAAGTGCCAGGGAAAAAGCATTGTCGTCACAGCAAGAAAATGCCATTTTTTCAATGGGATCGAATGTTTCCAGGTGCTGCCTTACGTCATACACGGTCTCACCAAGTCCCTTCCTGTATTGTTCGGTGAGCATCGCGGGCACCTCAAGGGTCTTCATTCCTTCGAGCAGGATGCTGATGTTTTTCATCAGCTCATTGTGTCCTGACATATGGGGCAACAAACGCTCCTGCACGTCGATTACCAGTCCTATCGTATCTTTTTTTACCAGTCTCATATTTTTTCCCTTCCTGATATTTTGCAGTTGCAAATTGGTCCTGGTTGCTCCAGGGCCTGGTTTTGCTTTCAGTTATCCAGATTTTCCAGTGCCATATTGGATCCGCTAGTTTAGATGTTTCCGTTGTTTCGTAGTTTTTCTCCCAGGTATCCACCGTGGTGCCGCCTGGCATAATCCCTGGCTGTGAACCCGATTTTCTGCATCAACAAAACGGTGAGTGCATCACCCATTACCATCATCACAGTCGTGGATGTTGTTGGGGAGAGCCCCAGCGGACATACTTCTGCAGGACTGCCGGTATGCAGGGTGAATAAAGACTTTTCTACCAATGCACCCTCCGGGTTTCCAGTGAGCAACACAACAGGTAATCCGGGATGCAGCTGGTGGGTGAGCGCCACCAGTTCCAGGATCTCACGTGTTTTACCTGAATTTGAAAGCACAAGCAACACATCATTTTCCCGGATCACCCCAAGGTCACCATGCTGTGCCTCACTGGGATGCAGGAAAATGGCTGGCGTACCGGTTGCGCTGAAAGAAGTGGCGATATTATTGGCCACCTGTCCGGCCTTCCCCATTCCGCTGGCAATCACTTTACCTCCTTGCTGGTGAATCCTTTCGTATAGAAGGGCGACTACATCCTCAAACGCCTGGTCTTCTGGAATGGCCCCTACTGCTGCTGCTTCTGCCTGGAAAATTGAACGTAACGAAGTACTTATCATGTTTCGTCCGGATAGTTTATATTAAAATCCTGTATTACAATGTCTTTGCCACCAATGCTTCCAACTTCTCAATATCGGCCGTGAATTTGCGAATCCCCTCGCTCAGCTTTTCGACTGCCATGGCGTCGGTGTTATGCATCCAGCGGAAAGACTTTTCATCGAGGTGAATCTGTTCGAGGTCCATTTGCATGGATGTCTTCGCATCGAGCCTGACCTGCAGGTTTCCTTCCATCTTGTCCAATTCGCCCAAAAGTGCTGGTGAGATCGTCAGTAAGTCACAACCGGCCAGCTCCAGTATCTCTTCAGTATTCCGGAAGGAAGCACCCATCACCTCGGTCTCATAGCTAAACTTCTTATAATAATTATAAATATTATGTACGGAAAGCACCCCGGGATCCTCATTGCCGGGAATATGATCCACCCCCCGCTCCTTTTTATGCCAGTCATAAATTCTTCCGACAAAGGGCGATATAAGTTGCACATCAGCCTCAGCACAGGCCACTGCCTGGGCAAAACTGAACAGGAGGGTCAGGTTGCAGTGGATCCCCTCCTTCTCCAGTTCCTCGGCTGCTTTGACTCCTTCCCAGGTGGTAGCGAGCTTGATCAGGATTTTCTCCCGCGAAATTCCATTATCCTCATACAGCTTGATCAGCTTTCTCGCCTTTTTTACACTTCCTGCAGTATCAAAAGAGAGCCTGGCATCCACTTCGGTACTTACCCTTCTCGGCACTATATTCAATATTTCCGTACCAAATAATACGGCCAACTGATCCATGGTCTCCGTGACTTTCTCAGCAACTGTTTCTCCCTTTTTTCTTCCTATTTCGATGGCCTGTTCGACCACGTGGTTATATTCTTCTTTCTGCGCGGCAGCATATATCAACGAAGGATTGGTCGTGGCATCCACGGGTTTGAAGCGGCGCATAGTTTCAAAATCGCCTGTATCTGCTACTACCTGGGTAACTTTTTTGAGTTGTTCTAATATTGTCATTTATTGTTGAAATTTATTCAATAAATCTTATTTTGGAGAATAATACAGGGCGCAAGCATTTCTACGACCTCCATGGTTCCCCTTTTTGAAAATCAGGTTCAAATATACTAATTGATCTGCTAGATGGGAACGATTCAATGACTTGTTTTGTTAAAGGATAGTGACTTCAGACAAGGCCGATTCATGTTTTGCCCCTACAGTTGGGACGACAAAATGGAAGTAGATCAGAGATGAGGCATTGATTTATTGAAATCTGAAGAAACGCTCGTGGATACAACTCGAATATATTTTGCCCGAAAAAAGCTTCATTAAAACTGAAAATCATGTTTTAATACGGAAATCCATTTTTTTAACCTCCCGGGTGTCATATCATCTTCATTATCTTCATCAAGTGGTAAACCACAGAAAAAACCTTCATCATTTAATGCCTCTGAATCTTCAAAGTTGTAGTCCTCCGCATCTGTGAAGCCATATACCTTGCCATTCCTTTCTGTTATTTCCTTGTACAGATATGCGATTCCGTCCGCGAAGTGCTCGGGATACAAAACACTGTTTCCAAGCCCTGCAATAGCAATCTTCTTTCCCTCGAAACCATTTTCAGCGATCTGTTTAAAAAAACCTTCCCATTCATTTTCCAATAATTCATTACTCCAGTGATCTGCTCCAACTGTGGATCCAACAAAAATGAATTGAGTGTATGTATCTATATCCTCTTTTTCAACTTCTCTAACAGGTATTACAACAATTTTATCATTACCAATCAATTCTCCAAGCTTCATCGCTACACGGTTTACGCTTCCTCCTTGCGGACTGTAAAATATTGCAGTGTTAATCATAATGCTGGAAATAGATGAATATTAATTTTAGATTTCTGTTTGATTTAGTCGTCCAATTTAACAAAGTAGCATGAATGATCCTATAGTCCCTGTAAATTTCTCCTATCTTTACAGTGTTTGAATCAAAAAAACTACCGTCGATGAAAGCGATGATGCTTACAGGGATCCGTCAAATGGAGATGCAGGAGGTACCGGACCCCATGCTTGTCAACGATAATGATGTGCTGATCAGGATGAAAGTGATCGGTGTATGTGGATCGGATGTGCACTATTACAAATCCGGTAAAATCGGCTCCCAGGTGGTGGAATATCCCTTTCCTGTCGGGCATGAGGGTGCCGGAGAAGTGGTACGCACAGGGCAAGCTGTAACACGGGTCCGACCGGGTGACCGGATCGCCATCGAACCTGCCATGCCCTGTTGGGAGTGCGATCAATGCCTGGCCGGACGGCCGCACACCTGCCGGAAACTGAAGTTCCTGGGATGCCCCGGGCAGGCCGACGGATGTCTTTCAGAATATATTGTGATGCCCGAGACCAGCTGCTTCCCTATTCCGGATCACATGACCTACGACGAAGCAGCCCTCTCTGAACCTCTTGCGATCGGAATGTATGCAGTGAACAGTTCGATCCCCATGAAAGGTGTAACAGTAGGTATTCTTGGATTCGGACCGATCGGTAATTCTGTGATGCTCCCGGCCATCGACAAGGGTGCAGACAAGATCTATGTCACCGACAAAGTGGATGAGCGGGTTGAACTTGCAAAAAAGCAAGGCGCTGTCTATGCCGGCAATCCTCTCACGAGGGATATTGTAAAAGAAATCTCTGCATTGGAGCCCGGACTGCTTGATGTGGTATTTGAATGCTGCGGACAGCAGGAAGCTGTCGACCAGGCTATTGATCTGCTAAAACCCGGGGGTAAGCTGATGATACTCGGTATTCCCGAATTCGACCGGTGGTCCTTCCCTTCCGACGAAATGCGCAGAAAAGAAATCACCATTCAAAATGTGCGCCGTCAGAATGAAACCCTCGACGAGACCCTTGAGATGATCTCCGGCAAAAGGATCGATGTGAAGTACATGGCTACACACCGTTTTTCCTTTACCGACACAAAAGCGGCATTCGACCTGGTTTCAGGTTATAAAGATGGTGTAATGAAGGCAATGATCGATTTCTGAAGTTTAAATTTTCCTGAGGATACATCATGCTGCTACTGATCCATCATTCTGCAAAGGATTCAATGATGTAAGGCGTAGTAAAACATAATAGAAAAACCCTGTTGATCAGGCCGCCTGATACCTCATTGATCCACTGAGAACGTAACATATAAAAAAATGCAGCGTAAATTGTATCATTCCTCCGAAAAATTCGTTAAACGAATGAGTGTACTGGCCTGGTGCTAAAAAAAACAATTCAAAATAACCTGACTGCAGCTCCAGGCATATTGATGGTCATCTGGAAAAAGTAACTCTTAATCAACACATTCAACCAAAGCTATGAAATTATTCTTTCGACTCGTCCTCACCCTAACAATCCTGATCACGGTGTTCACTTCATGCGACCGCCAGGAACCCAGCTACATCAGTGCCTGGGAACATCAACCCGACCGTACCTGGGCTGGTCCTGAATTCTGGGCGAACAGGCTCCAGGATTGGCGCATTGAAGAAGGAAAGTTGAAATGCGTGAATACTTCCCTCGGGCTGCGCACTGTTCACCTCCTTACCCACCAGGTCGGGGATCATTATGGTAAACTGGAGATCGACCTTTCGCTTGGACTTGACCAGCAGGCAACACGACAGGGCAGTGAGGGATGGGCCGGCATCCTGATCGGTGCAGGTGAAGGCGTTATGGATTACAGGGGAAGTGCACTGATCCATCATTCTCCCGGGAATGCAGGAGGGATCATCGTTGCTGTCAATGAAAACGGCCAGGTGATTTTTCTCGATAATGCGAACAACAGGGAACTGATCGGATCCATGCAGAACCTCCCGGAAGAGACCTATCCCGACAGTTTAATATTAAGTGTGGATGTCTACCTGAACGAGGACAGTACCTATACCATTTCAGCCTCCGCAGTGGACCAGTTGACGCGGGACCAGGTCAGTCACAACAACCTCACGAAAATAGCTCCCCACAGACTGCTGGGGAACATCGCCATTGCAGCCAACCACATAGAAAAAGGATATGCGGGTCCGGCGTATTGGTTTGGAAAACTGAACGTAAAAGGAAATGCCCTGGTTGAACACCCGGACCATCGGTTCGGTCCGATTATGGGTGCGATGCACACCCTGAGCGATGGGGTGCTGAAACTCACTGCCCAGATGCCACCGTTGGGTGAGGAAGATGAATCCTATGTGCGAATGTGGTTGCGCAGAAGTGGCGAATTGGCCTGGACAGAGATCGATTCCATCGTCATCGACCGGGATGCTTTTGTAGCTCCGGTGACATTCGAAAACTGGCGGGATGACCTGGAGCAGGAATACCGGCTGGCCTACAGGCTTCCTGACCATAAAGGCAGGATGCGTACTTATTATTATACAGGACTGATCAAGCCCGATCCGGTGGACCGGGAAGAACTGGTGGTGGGAGCGTTTTCATGTATCTCGCATATGGAGGGTAACATCAATGGAATGAATTGCGATTACCCGGAACGTTTGTGGTTCCCCCATCAATCTTTTGTACAATCTGTCACTGCGCAGGAACCCGACATCCTGTTTTTTACCGGTGATCAGATCTATGAAGGCAGGCCTACGCCACCCGATATGTCGAACCCGGAAAATACAGAACTGGATTATTTGTATAAATGGTATATTTTTCTCTGGTCAACCGGAGAGCTCATGCGGAACACACCGACCGTGTGTATACTCGACGATCATGATGTGTACCACGGCAATATCTGGGGCGCCGGGGGTAAAGCAGCACCTGAATATCCTGAAGACTCAATCTACCCGGAATATTATGAAGGCTTTGAGTCACACTGGCAACAGGACCAGGGTGGCTATAAGCTGCGTCCCTCAACAGTGAACATGATCCAGAAGACCCAGACCAGTCACCTGCCTGATCCCTATGATCCCACACCTGTGCAACAGGGTATAGAAGTATATTATACCGACCTGAATTATGGCAGGATCAGTTTTGCGATTTTGGAGGACAGGAAATTTAAATCTCCTCCCGCAGTTATGCTACCTGAGGCCAGGGTAGTCAATGGCTTTGCTCAAAATCCGTGGATCAGCGGCAGGAGGCTGGATGTTCCCGAAGCAAGGCTGCTCGGTGAACGGCAACTCGAATTCCTCGAAGACTGGACCGCAGACTGGAGTGGTACAGATATGAAAGCTGTGGTCAGCCAGACGATCTTCGCCAACCTGTCAACTTACCCGGATACTTTTCAGACAGATGCCGGAACGCCCAGTCTGCAGGCACCTCCTCCGGGCGTTATCCCCGACGGGTACAGGCGTGCGAAGGACATGGACTCGAATGGATGGCCGCAAACAGCAAGGGACAAGGCCCTGCAGGTGATCCGGAAAGGATTTGCCCCGATCATTGCGGGTGATCAGCACCTGGGATCACTGCTGCATATGGGGACAGACAGATGGGAGGATGCCAGTTATTCCTTCTGTGTACCGGCCATAGGAAATCTGTGGCCACGCAGATGGTTCCCGCAGGAACCCGGAATTGATCACCAGGAGGGAATGCCCCTGTATACTGGAAAATATTTCGATGGTTTCGGTAACAGGATGACGGTCCGGGCAGTTGCAAATCCGGTTGAAACAGATAAAGAACCAGCTGCATTGTACAATCGCGCGGTTGGGTACGGGATCATCAAATTCAATAAACCAGCAGGTGAAATTACCTTCGAAAACTGGCGCAGGGATGCTGATCCTGAAGAGGGTGCTGCGGCGATGTTCCCCGGATGGCCCCAAACCATTTCCATGCTGGATAATTACAGCCCCACTGTCCGCACATGGTTACCAAATTACGTTGTGGAAGGACTTGACACACACCCGGTCTTCCAGGTGACCGACGCTACCACCGGTGAGATCGTATACACGATTCGAATCCCCGGTAACAGCTACCAACCAGGGGTATTCACCTACGGCGGGACATATACAATAAAGATCGGGGATCCGGATACAGACAACTACAAGGTCTTTGAAGATGTACAGGCCAGGTATACCAAAGACGAGACGCCTGTAGTCGTAGAATTCTAGGTCTCACCCACCCCCGGAAATACACGATAAATAATAGCAGTGGCAGACAATGATCTGTCGCTGCTTTTTTTTTCTGCCCAGCACACACAGATACATTCCTTTTCTTATCTGATATTTTTTTGCATTTATTATTTTATATTTATTTATACCCCCCCCTATTTTTATATTATTAACATATTACTTTAATTCTTTTTTGTTTTTAACCCCCATTATTTATAGGGTTAATTTAACTTTTTTTAATGTTTTTTAAATTTTACCCCCATTTTATTTGTACAGTA
>CAYOSB010000202.1:0-7308 GCA_964406495.1 uncultured Bacteroidaceae bacterium
ATATAGCTGAATATTATTTTGAAAAAGGTCACTACGAAGAAGCAGTCGATCTGTTTCAGATGCAACTCAGGGAGGATCCGGTGAACCTGGAACTGATAGGAAAACTGGGGTATTGTCACCAGCAGATGGCCCAGTATGAGCGGGCAGTGGAATATTACCTGCAACTTGACCTTCATGGCAGTTCAGGGGTGTGGGTAATGAAAAACCTGGGCTTATGCTACCGGAAAATGGAAACATATGAGAAAGCCCTGGATATTTATGAAAAACTGGCGGAACAACAGCCCGATGATATCAAGAATGAATCGCTGATCGGCTATTGTCACCTGAAGATGGAGCATTATGATGAAGCCCTGAAGCATTATTTCAAAATTGAATACCTGCAACCTGACAATACGAACGTGATCAGGCCGATTGCATGGTGCTATTTCGTTACAGGCGCATTCGACAAATCAGAAAAATACTACCAGAAGGTATTCGGACAGGAGCCCAATTATTACGACTATGTCAATTACGGTCACCTGAAATGGGCGACAGGGGACAGGAAAGCGGCCATCGACAATTATCTTCTATCCATTTCAAAGTTTAAAAAGTTTACGTTCAAGGACCTTCAAAAGACCATGGATGAGGATGCCCCTGTACTGGTGGAGCGCGGAATTGAAAAGGAAGAAATATCGCTGATGATGGATTACCTGCGATACAAGTTGAAGTAGGTACATAAAAAACTGAGGCAGGTACAACGTTAAAGAAGCTGCAGGTATGTTGGGGTAGGTACATAAAAAAAGCGGTCCGATTTCGAATGTTGAAGAAAAAAAGCCATGGAATTCAACCCGTCTCTATGAGAATGGAATTTGAAGATCGGACCGCCTTATCGGTCAAAGAATTCAATTTCTGAATCCTTCATATGTCTTAGAACGTTGTTGTCTTGAACAAATATAAGTAAAGGTTTTGAAAATAACTAATGGAAATAGGAAAAAGATTCCTCTTTTTCAAAAATTTCTTTAATTACATTGTTTGCAAGCCTGCTGGCACCTATCCTGAACCGCTCCGGGTCCAGCCACTCTTCGCCCAGGATATGACGGACAATACCAAGGTATTCATATGCTGCAGGTACATCAGATATTCCCCCGGCAGGCTTGATCCCCACTTTTTTTCCTGTTTTTTCATAAAACTCCTTGATTGCCTGGCACATGACTGCGAAAGCGTCGGGACTGGCCCCCTTTCCTGCTTTCCCGGTTGAGGTCTTTATGAAATCGGCCCCGGCATCCATCGCCAGGAAGGAAGCCCTTCTCACTTCAGTGAGGTCCTGCAAAGACCCGGTTTCAAGTATCACCTTCAGGTGGGCCGGCCGTATGAGCTCTTTGATGGCTTTTACCTCTTCAAAGACTTCCTCAAACAATGCGAGTTGCAGTTTTCCAACAGAGAGGACAATGTCGATCTCGTCGGCTCCTGCTTCGACGGCCAGTTCCACCTCTTTCAGTTTTACCTCCATGAAGGTTTGGGAGGCAGGAAAGCCTGCACCCACTGAAGCGATATTCACCAGGGGATTACTTAATTTTGCCTTCACAATGGGCACAAGTTCCGGGTACACGCAAATGGCTGCAGGAGCTGGCAGTGTGGGATAACTTTCCGTCAGGAGGTTCAGCTGATCGCACATCCGACCGACGGTTTCAGCATTGTCGCGTTCGCTCAGGGAAGTGAGGTCGATCAGGCTAAAGATCAGCACCAGGGTCTCCCTGTCGGGAAATTCGGGGTATCCCGACTTGCAACTTTCCAGGAGTGCCCCGACCGTGCTGTCGTCCACGTTGTACTGAAATTCATTAAAATGTTTCATGAGGGTTCTTATTTCAGTTTGTGATTGTCAAGATGCCTGTTGGCATCTCTGTTTGTCTTTTTTTCAATATTGTTTCTAAAGGCCTCTTCCAGGTCTACCCCGGTTTGGTTGGCGATACAGATGAGTACGAACAGGATGTCTGCCATTTCATCTTCCAATGATCTTTCTGACTCTGTATCTTTAAAGGACTGTTCGCCATACCTGCGGGCCATGATCCGGGCCAGCTCACCCACCTCTTCGGTAAGCAGTGTCATATTGGTTAATTCATTGAAATAGCGCACACCGTATTTTGTGATCCATTGATCTACCTGTTGCTGGGCCTCTGCTATGTTCATATCTGTTTTATTCTCTACGTTATTTTGAGCACATCAAATGTTGTTCCAACATTATTCAAATGAAGGCATTCTATGATACAACTCCGATTGAACCCGCAATCTTATTCCCTGTTCCGGGTATCAATGAACAATGTAACCGGACCATCATTGAGCAATTCGATGTTCATATGGGCACCAAATTCCCCGGTGATGATCTTTTTTTTCAAATGTTGTTGTAATTGTAAAACAAACTGATCGTACATCGGTTCGGCAACTTCCGGACCTGCAGCCCTGATCCAGGATGGACGGTTCCCTTTTTTGGTGCTGGCGTGCAGGGTAAACTGACTCACTACCAGTGCTTCACCATTGATGTCCTGCAATGACAGGTTCATTTTTCCATTCGGATCATCAAAGATACGAAGACGTGCTATTTTTGCTGCGAGCCATCTACTATCTTCTTCTATATCTTCATTTTCGATTCCCAGGAAGATACAGAGTCCGCCGGCAATCGATCGGTTAATACTGTTATTGATGGAAATCCGGGCGAATTGCACGCGCTGAATAATTGCTCTCATCCTCCGAAAATACAAAAAATCGAGCTTAAAATGTACAAGTATCTACAGGCTGTCAAAAACTCCATTTAAGGCGGAGATAACCGATATAGGTATTCTGTCTTTCGGCGTTTCCCTGCAAATCTTCCAGTTCTGCTGAAAATCCCTGGAAAATCAGTGAAGCCTGGAGATTATTTCCCAGGGAAAGATCTGCCGAAGGTCCAATGTAGAATCCCTTCCAGTCGGGAAAGTACATTCCTGCCAGTGATGCATTCAACAAAGGAGTGATGGGATAGGAAAGGCTTGCGAAAAGTGACCATTCGGTAAATCCGATGCGTTTAATGTTCATGTCCGTTCCGAAGAGCTGTAAAAAATTATAGACCTGCAGATCTTTTGCGAAGGCAGAATACAACATTTCCGTCTGCAACCACAGGGAGTTTCCGAAGGTATGGTCGAATCCGGCAGAAAGCAACAGATCACCCGTTGTATCCGCAAAATGATCAAGGTCCCTGAAATAGCTCATTTCACCGCGGAAGGAGATATTCACAATGTTTCCGCTCCAACCTGTACCGAGCACCAGGTCCTTGCCGGAAAGAACGCCGCCGATCAGCTGAAAATCATATCCCAGCGCATTGAACCGGAAATACCCTGCTGCTGTGACCTTTTTGGCACTGTCCAGTTTTGCCACCAATTCGATGTTGGAAGCGATACCGGTATAATACTGCAACCTGATGGCATCGCTGCCCGGCCTTTCAGGATAATCCACGTCGAAATAGGAATATGAATTGAAAATATCGTTGGGATTCCATACAAACGTCTGTCCCCAGTTGATGCGTTGTCGTCCGATGGTCCCTACAAAATCGCCAAATGAGAACTCAGCATAGGCGCGATCTAACATGGAGGTGAATACGTACCCGGTGGTATTGTTATAGGTGCCGTCTGTGGAGACAGACAGATCCAGCCAACCCGCATCTTTGCCGAACATATCTGCATATCCCGGAAACTTGCCGTAGGTATTTCCCTGGATAAAACGCGTCCTGGCCTGCAGGGTTACTTTCAGCCAATCGGCAGGGTAGAGGTCGAGGTTAAGACGATTATGCAACTGGTTTTCCCATACCCACCCGGTCTCTTCGAGGTGATACACGGTTTGCATATCATTGAGGTAGCCGGATAAGGCGAATACGGATTGGGCATTTCCGGACAGGGAGCATGCAAGTAATATAGCTATGATGAGGCGTTGAAACATTTCTGGGCTGAGCGGATTATTGAGGTTTTCTGAATCGGGTTTCGAGGTTTTCCGGGTTGAGTTTCGTGAATTGTTATTTGTTTTCATCGCTGATCACTTTGCCATCCTCGATGGTGACCACCCTCCTGGCTTTCTTTACCACGCGATTATCGTGGGTTGAAAAGATAAAAGTGATCTTCTCTTCCCGGTTGAGCTCTTCCATGATGTCCAGTAAGGTCTCTGTTGACTTAGAGTCCAGGTTGGCGGTAGGTTCATCGGCAAGGATGAACTTTGGTTTGGAGGCCAGTGCACGCGCAACAGCAACCCGCTGCTGCTGGCCGCCCGAAAGCTTAGCGGGCCTGCTGTCTGCCCTGTCTCCCAGGCCTACAGCATTGAGCATCTCCATGGTACGCTGATCACGCTCCTTTTTTGGGCGCTTCTGCAGGTTCATAATGAACTCCACATTTTCTTTGGCAGTAAGCACGGGAATCAGGTTGTAGGACTGGAACACAAACCCGATGTTCCGCATCCTGAAATCGATCAGGTCAGAAGTTTTTAGTTTGGAAAGGTCGGTGTTGTTCACCAGTATCTTTCCATCTGTGGGGGTATCCAGGCCCCCGATCATATTCAGCAGGGTGGTTTTCCCCGAACCGGAAGGACCTACGATGGCGGAGAATTCTCCTTCCTCGAAATCGATGGTGATGCCGTTTACAGCGTGAACATTGACTTCTGAGCTGTTGTAGATCTTGTGAACATTATTTAATTCCAGGACTTTCATGATGGTTATATTTTTTGATTGTTGCTATTCAGTTCTGAGTGCATCGGCAGGATCCAGTTTAAGCGCTTTAACGGCGGGGTACACCGACGAAAGGATACCGGTAATGATGATCAATGCGGTAACAGTGATGAAAAAAGTATTGGAGATCGTGGGATAGATGTGCGCAGAAAATCCCATGGCCTCGAACCCTTCTGCAGCACTGGAAAAATTGATCCCGTGTTGATTGGTCAGCATCAGGATGATCTTGCTGACGATCATGCCCGCCACTCCCCCTACCAATGAAAGGAATACCGACTCGGACATGATCATGGTAAATACCCTTTTCTTGTTCATTCCGATGGCTGTGAGCATCCCAAGTTCTTTGGTTCGTTCCAGCACCACCATCAGCATGGTGTTGACAATGCCAAATGAGAGTGCTGCCAGGATGATGATCATGAATACCGCGTTGAATTTTTCGATCATGGTTGTCATCATGGCCAGGTCGGGGGATATCTCTTTCCAGTTCTGAACCTGCAGGCCGGGATACGCCTCCCGCAATGCTTCGGTGACCTGTTTTGTCTGCTCCCTGTCGGCAATGCGCACGATGATCTTATGGGCTGCATGGTCTTCCAGTCCGGTCAGTTGCTGCAGGACATTGTTCTGTACAAAAACCTGTGATTTTTCGTACATGCTGTTCTTGATATCATAGATCCCGGCAATCCGGAACATCCCACCGGTCTGCACGTTGTCTTTATCCAGGAACGTGAGAGTGAGCCGGGAGCGTTCCCTGAACGTCCAGGCATGCTCCATGATCTTTTGTCCGTAATCTCCTGACATTTTTTTGGTTAAACGTTGTTTAAGGTCCTTTACGAACAAATCCTGGCTCGCATACCTCTCATCGACCATGGGTTGGAGCTTTTTTAATACATTTTCCGGGATACCAGCCGACCGGAGGCTGTCCATGGTGTCATCGTGCAGTTCATATCTTATGATGTTCAGTTCCTTGGCCAGGTCTTCACCTATAAGGACGAGGTTATACCTGCTTTCCTTTTCAAAAAAAGATCCTGTTCCGGGAATGATCGTTTCGTCCAGGTTAAATATTTTTTTATCCTGTTGGGGATCTATTCCAATCAGCTGTATACCTGTGCTTTTGGTTGCAGTATTTGCGATGGCATTCACCACCAGCCGGTTGGTAATGGCCGCTACTCCGGGCATATTTCGAATGTTCTTGTTCCGTTTCTCCAGGCTGTCGATCGTAAGCTTCAGATCGTAGTTGTCCCTGAATGATTTACGGTTCAGCTGAATGTGCGAGATCTCTTTGTTAATGGCCGCATCCACACGCTGTTCCATGGTTCCGTTCATCAGGCCAACTGCAAAAATGCCCGCAAAAATCCCGATGGTAACCGAAGCGATGACCACCATGCTCCTGGTCCTGTTCCGCCAGACGTTCTTCCATGCTGTTTTTAGTATCATTGGTTCTCTTTTTATGCCCTCAGGGCGTTTACAACTTTCAGGCCCAATATTTTACGCAATGGATTCAGCAGCGATATTAGGATCATGATTCCCACAATGAAGGCCTGCCAGAGGAAATATTTGTTGACCGGTTCAAACACCAGTTTAGGTTCGAAATCGTACTGTTCCATCATATGGGCCAGCTCTCCCTTGAATATAATCGGGTTGTTCACTCCATAGAGGATGATCGGGATACATACAATCATTCCTAAAACCACCCCCATTAGTCCGATCATCATCATTTCATATGTGATAACGCCGGCCAGTTTTTTCTTTTGCATCCCGATGGCCACCAGCACTCCGAACTCCCTTCTTCGCTCTGTGGTCATCATCAATACGGTTCCGAATATCCCGAAAGCAATAACCAGGTAGAGGATTCCGAGCATGAATACCCCGCTGATATTATCGGCTTCCATTTGCTGAATCATTACTTCGTTCATCTCTTTCCAGTCGACCATACGTGTGTTGTCCGGAATCTTGTCGGCCATTCGTGCAGCAGTTTCACTGACACTTTTATCCCCGGTTTCTTCCAGGTGTAATGCAACGGAAGTCAGCATACCGGGTGCATTATACAATTGCTGTGCAATATCCACCGGCAGGTAAACCACCTTGTTGTCAAGGTCCGGCGCAGGCTGGCGAACGATTCCTTTCACTTCGTATTTCCCTGCTGCAGTGGTACCATGGTATCCCTGTCCCATCAGGACAAGCGTATCTCCAATTGAAATTTCCAGGTATTGCGACAGCCGGTCGCCGATCCAGGCCCCGGGTTCACCCAAATGGATATCCCCGTTCTCAAACTTCGCATATTTGGACAGTTGAGGCAGCAGGTCAGCGTCTTTCTCCGGATCCAGCGCCAGGTCGTTGAGGAACCGGTTCCTTGAAGTAAAGGAAACGTTCTCAAATTTCTCTACGATCTCCCTGGTCTTTTTTGGCAGGGATGCATCTGACCGGATCTGGTCGACTGCTTTGGGAGTGAGCCTGTACTTTACTTTTTTGTCTGAAACCTTTGAGAGCATATTTTCCTTCATGGGATCGATGCCCATGACCATTACACCTTTGGTGGTGGGCCCGGAGGCTGCCAGCGCAAAAGATTCAAACCGTGGAACAGTACCTGCAAC
>CAYOSB010000203.1:0-7303 GCA_964406495.1 uncultured Bacteroidaceae bacterium
GATGCCAGTCCGGGATAACTGATCGATTCCACCTGGGGATGTTGCTCGAGCCATTCCGCAAGTGCCTGTGTGTTCTGAACGTGGCGCTCCATCCTCAATGACAGGGTTTCAAGCCCCTGCAGATGCAGGAAGGAGTTAAAAGGACTCTGACTTGGACCAATGTCGCGCAGGCTTTCCACGCGTGCCTTGATGATGAAGGCAATGTTTCCGAAAGGGGAGTCTTCTCCGAATACTTCCCAGAACTTCAGTCCGTGGTATCCCTCTGCCGGTTCGGTGAATTGCGGAAACCTGCCGTTGCCCCAATTGTAGTTACCCGCGTCAACGATCACTCCACCGATGGAGGTGCCATGACCTCCGATCCATTTGGTGGAGGATTCCACAACAATGTTTGCACCAAGTTCAATGGGTCTGACCAGGTACCCGGCAGCACCAAATGTATTGTCCACCACCAGCGGAAGATCATATTTCTTTGCAAGGGCAGCGAATTTTTCGAAATCAGGAACGTTGAATCCCGGATTTCCGATGCTTTCCAGGTAAATCCCACGTGTGTCATCGTCGATCCTGCTTTCGAAATCCTCAACTTCCAGGCTTTCGGCAAATCGTGCTTCCCACCCAAAATTCTTGAATGTTACCTTGAACTGATTGTAGGTACCGCCATACAGGTATGGGGAGGTGACGATATTTTTCCCGGGGGTCAGCAAGGTGTTGAACACCACAAACTGGGCAGCATGTCCGGATGCCGTTGCCAGAGCGGCTACTCCACCTTCCAGTGCCGCGATGCGTTTTTCAAATACATCGTTGGTCGGATTCATCAGCCGGGTGTATATATTGCCGAATGCACGCAACGCGAAAAGATCTGCTGCATGTTTGGTGTCATTGAACTTGTAGGAGGTGGTCTGGTAGATCGGGACCGCCCGTGAATTGGTGTCGCTGTCAGGTTCGTGACCTGCATGAATCTGTGCTGTTTCAAAATGTTTGTAATCTAAACTCATGGTTGTTGATTTTTATGGTTGTTGTATTTTTATCTGTCTTTACTTCGTCCTGTTCGATATATATATTTAGCTATATATAAATATTTATTAAAATATATATTTTAAAAAAGATCACCGAAAACAGCCGGAGTTTACTGGGGTACGGAACTTCTATATTGCCTGGAGCAATACACTTACCGAAGTTCCGGTGTGCGCATGGACATAGGCATGAGCGGCATTGTGAAATTTCTCCATGACGATGGATCGAATGCCAGGTCCCAATGTAAGCGTGATAATTTTTTCATCTGGTTGCTTTTTGTTATTATTTCCCGCCTGTGACGGGTTAGGTTTTGGCACCTTCACCGAAAACAGCTCCGGTGGGTTGCCAGGGGATCTCAGAGCCTAATCTCTTACCCCGTTCTCAATAACAAACGGAACGGTTCCGTTTTGGATTGATATTGCAAATATATGCTGAAGAACATTATTTTCCAACCCGTCCGGAATTGCTGGTCGCAAAATGTTTAGAATAATACCCGGTAACCATCAGAAGCATAAGCGTATAGGTCTCAATGTAATTTAGAATTGAATTTATAACATTGATCTCATCCGGAGGTGTTACCATCCGTTACCTGTCCCGCAAGATCCTGTGTTGAAATTCAGATATTCACCTTTTCTTATGCTTTAGAGGTATGATATCTGCAGGTGCGTTCCCGGTTGCCTCAGAAACTGTAGGTAAGTCCAACCCCGAATAATTCCTTCAGCTGGACACGGTCCTCGGTACCGATTACGTTTCCAGTTGCATCCACGATATCAAACTTGATGTCATAATCATAAATGAGTTGGGTAATGAGAGAGGCCGAGATATAATCGTTTACTTTCATGCTCAGGAGCAGGTCGAAGTTCACATCAACGTACTGCGGATTTACCAGGTAATTGGAGAAAAGATCCACCTTCGTATTCAGTTTGATGTTTTTCATGAGGTCCGTGGTCCAGGCGATTTTTACAAACCCCCCGAATTCAGACCTGACGTTCTCTCCAGCGGTAACACCAAATGCGCCTTCAGCTGAAAGTTCGTCATCCATCACCAATGTCATTTTACCTGTCAGGGGCGCCAGCAATATCGCGAAGGTCTTGCTGGGCTTGTAATCCATACCAAAAGAAAGATTCAGGTACCCGGGGGCGAGGAAATTAGATATTTTCGTGCGGTTCTCATCACCCGGATTGGCGTACCCCTCGGTGAACTGTGACCTGAAGCTGAACAGGCCTGAATACTTCCAGTTGCCAGCTGCTTTGTAGCCGAACTTGGAAGAGAGATCGATCTTGTCATCACTTTTTCGCACCGGGTCATCGCCCTGCTGAAGAAGACCGTATCCAAGGATCAGTTCATTGTCCCAGCTTATGTTTGAATCCCGGCTCAGGTAATTGGCTCCAAGGGTGATGCGACCATTACCGGAGACAGAGTTTTCACCACCTGCAGCCCAGTTGCTTAAGGCAAGCTGGGAAAAATTCAATGAAACAACACCATTATATTTCCAAAGCGTGTCAGCGGGTTCCTGCGCTGCAAGGGTTCCAGCAATCATAGTTACAACAAGAATACTCAATAATTTTTTCATGATAGGGCTTGTAAATGGTTATTTGGATTAATATACTAAAAACTTTAACGTGCATATGACAAAATGTTGCGTTTTTTGTTTGATGCAGCTACTTTTATGTAGCACAAAACCTGCGGGTAACCCAAAATGACATGGACCCTGGCGCATTGAGCCCCTGCAAACCAAAGAGGATGCCTCCCTGTACAATCTCATGATATATTTTGAATATTTTTCTGATCAAAAACCGTTACCAGTTGATAATTACTGTTTGAATTGATTAGATTTGTTCTCGCTACAAAATATCATGCTCATGCATCGTTGGCGCACATCACGTTCAAAAAGTTTTCTGAATGCATTCAGGGGGATATGGTTCAACCTGAGGCATGAGCCCAATTTCCTGGTACAGCTTACAGTGGCATTGCTGGTGGTGACCGGCGGTTTCATTTTTTCACTGGGCCGGACAGAATGGATCATGGTGATCCTCTCCATCGGTTCTGTGCTGACTGCCGAGGCTATGAATACCGCGGTGGAGAAAACCTGTGACCGGTTCATGGATCGTCACGACCCCATGGTCAGGCGAATCAAGGACAGTGCAGCTGCGGCCGTGCTCATTATTTCCCTTTCCGCCGCGGTCGTGGGCATCCTTATTTTCTGGCCCCATATCAGGGAGATCCTGACCTGAAAAGGGTGTCGAAGATCTCTGACAAGGCCCTGGTTTCATCTCTTTTCCTTCTAAGTTTTTTTTATCTTTGCCACCATGAATATCGAGGAGTTATACGGAGCGTTGAAGAAGGCATATTCTGCAGAAAACCTGAATGCAATTTCATCAAACATCATCTCGTTATACCGGAATCGTGACATCTCAACATTACGTAAAATCCACGCGATGATGTTCAATGGAAACCAGGCAGCGGAGGAACGTAATTCACGAATTTTTACCAGGATCATCACGCAATATCATCCCGACCGGCAAGGACAGATCAGCAATGAGCTGGAGGGACTGCGAATGAAGAATGACCTGGAAGGGATGAGGAAGTTTGAACATATCCTGGATGTCCAGCATATGAACCTGAATGGAAGCAGTCTGGACCCCGGCAGCGCAGAGGATTTTGATTTTGGCGATATCTGGGACTATGCCGCGGGCGGATATTCCTATATCAATGATGAAGTCCAGGATACGGGTGACTATGATCCATATATGGATATGATCATCGACCATGGCTTTTTTTCAGCCGTGAAACGAAAGATCTATGGTCATCTCAATGTGGATTTTCCGGTGCACCTGCTTGCAGATCTTGAATTTGTGGAAATGGCGGAATATGAGATCGAGAACCTGGACGGGATCGAATACTGTACTTATGCACGCATCCTGGATCTCTCTTCCAACAACCTGACCGAAGTTACACAGCTTGCCCAATTGTTGAGACTGGAAGAGGTATTCCTCCAGAACAACCATATCAGTTACATCGATGGACTGAATGAATTACCCTATCTTCGCCTGCTGGATCTCAGTCATAATGACATCGACGATATCTCCCCGTTGTTCGAAGTCGACTCTCTGGAATTCCTGAATATCATTGGAAACCGCGTTCCCAACTGGCAGCTTGAGAAGCTGCAACTGATGGGCGTTGTCATTGTATCCTGAGATCATTCTTGTTGCCGTCCTGACCATTACATCAACCCGGTATCCGCATCACATCATTTTGCCGACGATGTTATTTTAGTTCCAACCTCAGTCCAGTGCCTGATCCAGGTCACTCACCAGATCGGTGAAACTTTCAATGCCCACGGACATTCTTATCAGTTCTTCTGCAATTCCCTCTTTCTTCCTGCCTTCAGGCCCCAGGTGCTTGTGTGACGTGTGCGCAGGTGAGCTGACAAGCGACTCTACTCCTCCCAGGCTGATTGCAGGTCTGATCAGTTGAAGTTTTTGCTGGAAGGCGATGCTGTCAAGACTTTTTAACGTAAAAGAGAGCATGCCGCCGAATCCCGACATCTGCCTGGGTGCAATGGTGTATTCAGGATGTTCCGGTAGTCCCGGGTAATTTACAGCATCCACCGCAGGATGGTACGCCAGGAATTCTGCAATGGTCTGGGCATTCTTGTTGATTCGCTGCACCCTTACATCCAGTGTTTTCAGGCTTCTTTCCAGGAGGTATAGCGAAAGCGCATTCAGACTGGCACCAAGGCTCACTGCAGTCTTGTGTATCTTCTCTACCAATACCTTACTGGAAGCCACTGCGCCGGCACACATATCACTGTGTCCGCCAATATATTTTGTCGCACTGTGCATCACAATATCTATCCCGTGTTTTGCAGGTTGCTGATTGACCGGACTGGCAAAAGTATTATCCACAGCAGTAATGATTCCGGCTGCCCGCGCGTTTTCTGCTACAGCACCCAGATCGGTAATGTTCAGCAACGGATTGGAAGGTGTTTCAAGATAGATAAGTTTTGTCTGATCGCGTACTTCAGCCATGATATCCGCTGTCTGATGGCTTGCAGCAAAGCTGAATTCGATTCCAAACCTGTTCAACTCGGAAAGAATAAAATTAGAGGTTCCCCCGTATAATCCCTTCTGAAAGACCACATGGTCGCCGGATCCCAGCAATCCCATTATGACAGCTGTAATGGCGGCCATCCCTGAACTGAATACCAACGCGGTTTCGGTTTCCTCCAGCGCAGCGATCTTTTCGGCTACGGACCGTTCATTTGGCGTGTTCAGATATCGTGGATAGAGCGTCTCATCACGGTCGATGAAGGCATACGCTGTGGAAGTGTAAATAGGGGAGTTGATTCCCTCGTTTTCCTCGTCCCTGATCGTGCCGGCATGGACACATTTGGTCGGCAGTTCATTCATAAACAATTATCTTATTTAAACTCTGTGGGTGCGCGGTTGATGCATGGCTTTATTTTATTGCCAGCAGTTTTCGCATTTCCCCGATGTTTTTCGTATTCCTGATGTTCTTTGCTTCTGGTGTGTAAAGGTATTCCAGCAGCGTGGTGTAGTGTTCCGTGATTTTCGGACGGATGATCTTGTAGGTGGGATTCATCAACTTGTTTTCGATGGTGAAGCCTTCGGACAACAGTCCGATGGTTGTGGGGATCCAGCGTTGTGGAAACATATCACCGTATTTGCCGCTGCTTCGGTATGCCCTGACTTCCAGGTCGATCAAGTCGATCACCGCCTCGATCGCTTCATCTGAGGCAGGGTCGATGTCCTTGCTTTTCAGGTGTCGCTTTAACGCGTCAACATTCGGATAGACCAGGCAAGTAGTGTAGGGATCCTGGTTATTGTGCAGCAGGCATTGCTCAATGAATTCAGACTGGTCGGTGAATGTCTCTTCAATGCCTTCAGGGCTGTATTTTTCCCCGTCATCCGCGATGAGCAGGCTCTTGAAGCGCCCCAATACATAGAGAAATCCTTCCGCATCCATGTATCCCATGTCCCCGGTATACAACCAGCCGTCTTTTATGGTCTCTTCGGTGGCCACTTCATTTTTCCAGTAGCCCTTCATCACATTTTCACCCCTGATCACGATCTCACCCTTCTGTCCCTGTGGTAGTTCGTCACCGTTCATGTCACAGATCCTGATCTCCATGTTTTGCGGGATAGATCCTGAAGAACCCAGCTTGTGATGATCCGGTGCATTGATGCTGATCATCGGGCTCGATTCGGTAAGCCCGTACCCCTGGTACATCGGGATCCCAATGGCATAGAAGAACCGCTGCAGTTCGATGTCCAGCAGGGCGCCGCCACCGATGAAGAATTGCATGTTACCGCCCAGGGCGCCTCTTACTTTTTTGAATACTACAGCATCAAACAACGCGTATACAGGCTTCAGGAATGTCCGCCATCCTTTTCCGCGATTGTAGCCAATACCGTTATAGGCATATCCCACCTTCAGTCCCGCATTGAAAAGGGCGTAGACCAGTTTACTTTTGGACCTGACCCCGCTTTCTATATTGTTCCTGAAATTTTTGGCGATGGTAGGCACACTGAACATTACGTGGGGTTTGATCTCCTGGATATTCCTGAAGATATTCTTCCTGGTTTCAAAGCTGTTTTTTCCCATTTCCAGCGCAGCCAGGCTGGCACCGACGGCCATAAAAGAAAACAAACCGGCGGTATGCGCAAATGAGTGGTCCCAGGGCAGGAACAGGAACATCCGGTAATCGGGGGGAATGGTCATTACTGATAGCGCCTGTTCGGTGTTGGAAGTATAATTCCGGTGACTCAGCATGATGCCCTTGGGATCAGCAGTTGTGCCCGAGGTATAGCAGATGTTTGCGATGTCATCCGGACCGACGGCATCACAAATTTTCTGGAATTCCACTGGATGCTGATCCAGATAGGTCTCGCCGATTTGCATGACTTCATCCATGGAAATTTCATCTGTTGCATATTTCTCAGCCGGATCCATCAGGATGATTTTTTTCAGGTCCGGTAATGCCTGCCTGATGGCCTTTATTTTGTGCGCCTGGCTGCTGGAGACCACCGCAATACTGGATTCAGAGTGTTTAATCCGAAAAATAAGGTCGGTGGATTCATTCAGCTGGATGGAGAGGGGCACGTCGATAGCGCCTACATAGAACATGCCCATCTCGGCAACGACCCATCTGACACGTCCTTCTGACAACAGGGTGATGCGGTCGCCTTTTTTTTCTCCCAGCTGGTGGAGGCCCGCTGCAAAATTCCGCACCTGGCGATGCATTTCCTTATAGGTGGTAGATTGGAAC
>CAYOSB010000204.1:0-7279 GCA_964406495.1 uncultured Bacteroidaceae bacterium
GCCAACCCCTCCTATCGTCGGGGACGAGTACTCCACATATCGTCGAACGTTAGGGGGCATGCCGGTACGGCGGCTCGTCATTTTATGGGTCAATTGTATAAGAATTTTCTAACGTGCTAATTATGCGCTGGTTGCAGCCGGGATAGCAACATGAGCACCGGAGGTTCCCCTTCAAGGGCTGCTGGCAAACTGCAACAGATTATAAGGTAATAAATTAATCCCAAGCGTGCTAATCATTTGATGGTTGCAATCGGCCAGCAGCATGAGGGCTGTCGTTTCTCCTTCAAGGGCCGCCGGCAAACTGCAACAGATTATAAGGTAATAAATAAACCCTAAACGTGCTAATCATTTGATGGTGGCAACCGGGCTAGTGGCATGAGTGCTGTCGATACTCCTTCAAAGGCTGTCGGCAAACCGCAACAGATTATTGAATAGTAGCACGACCCCCTAACAGGCGGTATATGTAATTGCTTTGTCACGACTTTTGCAACAGGATTCGGACTAACCCTATCAAAATATTTTGTAATTTAAGCTTCGAAAATAAGTCGGTGAAAAAGCAAAAGTCGCGCCAGCTTTTCCGGCTTTATAAACCCTCGCCTACCCTCGGCCTGCGCAAATATATAGGGCTCAGGCCTTCGCAAAGTCGGGTTCATAAAGCCGTCAAAGCACAGCAACTACACATACCGCCGGACCGTTAGGGGTAATTATTCAATGCTACGATGAAACATCTACGATATGTTATATTAATATTCCTGATAAATAGTGCTTCAGTTCAATTGATAGCACAGGTTAATGATCATGAAATCAATTACATTGTTGAAGAAATGCCATTATTTGATAACTCAGACCCAGCCGTTTCTTTTAGTAAATATATTCAACAGCAAATAGAGAATTCGTCCGTAATACCTGATTCTGTTTCAGGAAAAATTTTAATTCATTTTTGGATTGACTCTGCCGGTAATGTAGTTGATCCAAATATTATAAGGAGTATTAATGGAACCCTAGATTCCATTGCATACAAAATAGTTCTAGATTCACCTCAGTGGACTCCTGGAAAGCAATTAGGTAAAAAAGTCAAAGTTGGTTTTACTTTTCCAGTTTATATCAATTTTGATGACCGAAATAACATTGATAATAATGCAAATAAAAAAAGAAAAAAGAATAGTTAAACTACCCCTAACAGGCGGTATATGTAATTGCTTTGTCACGACTTTTGCAATGAGATCATGGCTGACCCTTCCGAAATATTTCGTAATTTAATCTTCGAAAATAAGTCGGCGGTAGGGCAAAAGTCGCGCCAGCTGTTCCGGCAACAAAAACCCTCGCATTTCGCACAAGCACTTAGGTGCTTCTTTCCATCATACGAACGCGCATCGGGTTTTTGTCACCGGCCCAGCACAGCAACTCCACATACCGCCGGAACGTTAGGCACAAGCTGGAAAATGCTTCGAACTTTACAACAAAAATGAAATAATCATGAATGCCTGCACACAAAAACAAGAGTGTTCCTGCCCTTCCTACTGCCATCCCGTTGCTTCCACACACTTGCTTTTTTGCCTTTAGCACTAGATAATAATGAGCTGCATAGGAAAAACAATAAGTATCTCTTAACTTTAAAAGAAGATTTATCCAGTAGTATTAGAAGCCAAACATTTAGATATAACTTAGTTGGCTTCTCATCAGTTTCATTCGTTTTACACTTTATAACAATTAAATGCGAGGTACTATCGTAAAAAGCTTTTTTCTGATTCTTCTTGCAACTTCGGTTGTAGATTTGAAGGTATCTGCACAAGAAATACCTAATGGGTATTTTTATGATTCTTTAAGGTGCGATTATATCTATGTAGTAAATGACACTTTCTATCTGTATGCCAATGGAACCCAGACTTGGCCAGTAATATTATATGTACTGGAAATACACAACGAAATGGCTTTAAAAAGTATCCCATTCGACGAAAAGATTGATTCTCAAGTTAGCTTAAGAAGCCCTGATGATACAATTCCGCCGAGCAAAATATATCTCCATATAGAGGATTATACGGGATATAAGTATTCAGATAACTTGATCAGTACAATGTATTTCTCCGGGACCAGTGCATATGGTGAGGCGAAATTTTTAACTCTTGAACAAACTGATGGGAACTATATCTTCGACTTTAGTGATTGGTCTTTTATTGATGCACAAATTGAAATTACCTATCTCAATGAGAATCAATATTCATGGCCTAATGTAGAAATGCCAAAAATTAAAATACGGAAAGGGGAATCTGGTTTTTATGACATTGTCATAGCTCCAAAGATTTTCTATCCCGATTTGAAGAAGAGGATACGGTTTGAGTATAAGGATGAAGTATTGAATATTTTTAAATACGGCCAGCACTTTAATGATTTATATACTGGTGATGCAAAATTTATCAAAATCGAAAAACAGGATGTCACAAATGGGTTTATATGGATATTAGAATACTTGTCAATTATTGATAACAATAAACCAAATAACTCAGACACGTTCAGTGAATAGTATGAAATTCTGAAAGATACACTTAAGTCCTTAAAAACTCTTTGATTTAACCAGTTCAAATTCGTACTTACCATCCCTTCGCTGTAAGGCCCATTTGCTCAATTGTAGGCCTCTGATCCAAAATCGTTCGTTAAAAGCGCCTTCCAGCCCCTCCCGCGGCTTCGATATTAGATGAACCTGGCAAACTGCACCAAATCTGGAGTCAAGATTTACTATTGAATAAATCCAGCCAGTGCCTAACAAACGATATATGTAATGCCCTTGTCACACCTTTTGCAAAGCAGATTATGTGGATTCTGAAAAACTATTCGTAAATTCATTCTTCGAACATAGCTCAGAGATGGGCAAAAGGAGCGCCAGCCTTCCTATCGTCAGGCACGGGCACTCCACATATCGTCGAACGTTAGCGTTCATACCCCAGCTTCGAATGAACTTATAGTAAAAAAACGGAATGTCTCCTAATCAAATAAAAACCAATATAATAAGATTAAAGTATTCTGAGTGCAATCGGATTTTAAGAAACACTTTTAATTGTCTAATAGAAAAATTCGACAGTATAAAAACACTTGAATCCAAAAATGTTGGAATTTATAATATTCTCAAGAAATTGGTTCCATGTTTTACCATATTGGATGATGTTTCTAAATCAAATTCCGTACAATCAATTATTACATTGGAACGTATGATTCTAGATAATTATACAATACTATTCCTCTTAACAAATTATGAATCAAAGAATATCCAAGAACTTAGGTATTATTTATTTCTATTGGATGCGGTTGAAACAAGAATTAAAATAATTACTGAATTTGCAGCGAATAGCAATATCGATCTTCCGGGATTTGTTATGGATCAAAAAAATAATACTGTTGAAGAAGATAAAAAAACTAGAGCCCAATTAATACAAATTATAAACACAAAGAAATTAGATGTCCTAGTAAATGAAGAAATTATCAAAAAATCAAATTGGAAATTTAAAGATTCTGCGAGTGCAAATAAAAATCACAACTCTTACAAATGGCGAGAATTATATGAAATAGCTAAAATTCCTCAAAGATATGCTATTATGCTACAAGACTATAATTCAAGCTATGTACATGGACTAGGGCTCTCATTAATGATCGATAATGAATTTGGTTCTTATTTAAAAATGATGAAATCTCTCGATTTTGGCAGTATTATACAATCGATGATAGTAAAGATTATGTTAGATGAGTTCCAGATTGAAACTCAACAGATTACTTTATCCAATGATTATGAAAAATTTATGAATGAAAATTGGAACTCATGGAAATAAATACAGGTACGAAACGCTAACAAACGATATATGTAATACTCTTTGGCACAGACTTTTGCGGACTAAACTATGACTATTTGAAGATCTTTTTGTAAATTCAAGTTTTAACCTGGCTAAACGAGGGGCAAAAGCAGCGCCAACCCCTCCTATCGTCGGGGACGAGTACTCCACATATCGTCGAACGTTAGGGCAAATGGCAAACCCAACTGGTTTTCAAATTATTCTTGCGAACCAAACTAAGAGCAACTATGTTCAATGAAAAAATCATACCTTTGAATCTATGAGTACTTTTAATGATATAAAATCAAGGCTCAGTAATCATAAGAATCATCTTCTTAATGATTACCCAATAAAATCTATTGCAATTTTTGGATCTTATTCAAGGAATGAAAATCGCAATGATAGTGATTTGGATATACTTGTTGAATTCAATGATAAAATAGGAATTCGTTTCATTGACCTGGCCGATGAAATTGAAAATATTGTTGGGGTAAAAGTAGACCTTGTTTCTAAGGATGGTATAAAAGAAAAATATTTAAAAGCAATTGATCTGGATTTAATCTATGTCTAAAAGGGACTCGAAATTATTATTAGAAGATATTCTTGACTCGACTCAGAAGATCAAGCAATATACGGCTGATTTGGATTTTGAGACATTTCTGGCTGATGATAAGACTATAGATGCAGTAGTCCGGAATTTTGAAATTATTGGGGAGGCTGCAAATCGGCTAAGTCAGGAGTTTAAAGACAGATATCCAGAAATTGAATGGAATAGGATTCGTGGATTCAGAAATAGAATCGTTCATGATTATTTTGGAATTGATTATAGAATCGTCTGGACAATTATAGAATCATACATTGATGGATTAATCGAAAAGATAAAATCGATAATTGATGAACAGTAGCCACATTGCCCTAACAAACGATATAATTCATAGTTTTGTCACGCGTTTTGCTGGAGCGAGTTACCGGTTTTTTTCATAACTTTATTGTAAATCAATCATCCTGACAAAGTTATGTATTTTGCAAAACCCGCGCCACCCTGGGACTCCCCAAAATCCCCTCGCATAAATAACGCGCCCACAAAACGCACAAGGCCATCTGGCACCTGCAATCGCACCCCGGGAATTTTGGGTAGCCCAGGGCCAACTACGAATCATATCGTCGAACGTTGTGCGCAAGCATAAGACGACCCTGAATTCTAGTTTGCGTGTAAATAAAATGAATTACCAATTATGAATAGAATCTTAATAATTTTAGGTCTATCCTTATTAGTCGGATCAAACATAAATTCACAAACAAGAGATATAACTAATGATGATTTAATTAAAGCATTGGAATTATTAGGTGTGAAAATTCATAAATATGATATTGGAGAATTTGATAAAAAATACAATATATTGCTATGTTTTGATGAATATAAAAACGGACAATTATTTAAAAGTGACACTCTAAATTTTAAATTTAGAAATGAAAATATTTACTCAGATAGCATCAAATATGAAAACGAGGTTATTCATTATTCAGACACTAATAAATGTAATAATCAAATCACATATTATTACAAAAAATTTATAAAGGAATTAACAGTATATTCAAAGATTGATAAAGAAAATTTATTAATTAATATTTCCCTCCAGGGCGCAGAGGTTCAGAAGAATATTGGCTTAAAAGAAAGCCAGAAAAACCACTTCTATAAAGTATTCGATTATCTGGATACTAAATGGAGAATCAATGAAAAAGTTCCACTATTGATCTGCGCTTCCAATTGGATTGATGAAAATGGAACCAAAAGAATATGTGGGCCTGATAAAATGCACGAAAGTGATAGAACGGACGAATTACTTGATAATTCACCACATTACGTTATTTTTTCATATTTAACAGGAAATTAATAAATGCCAGCGCACAACAAACGATATGTGTAATCCCCTTGTCACACCTTTTGCGAAATGACTTCAACGATTCTAAAAAACTATTCGTAAATTCATTCTTCGAAAAAAGTTCAGAGATGGGCAAAAGGAGCACCAGCCTTCCTATCGTCAGGCACGGGCACTCCACATATCGTCGAACGTTAGGCTTCATGCAAAAAGACTACCCGGAATCTTGTTATCTGTACCATAATTTGTACTTTTGGTACAAATAAAAGAAATATGGGACAAAATGCACCACATTATTATCTTGAGAGTCTTCCCCCTCCGAGAGAAAAGGTTGAAACAATTGAAATTCTTAGGCAAACAACTAAGTCTACTGCAACAATAGCTGAGCTAAAAGGCATTGCAAAGACAATTCCTAATCAAGCAATGCTTATTAACGCAATAGTTTTACAGGAAGCAAAAGACAGCTCGGAAATTGAGAATATAATTACAACACAAGATGAGCTTTACAAAGCATTGACCGTTAATAAAACTCAAATCTCACCAGAGACAAAGGAAGTGGTAAATTATAGAAAAGCAATTTTTCATGGTTATGACATTGCAAAAAGTCAAGGTTTTATAAGAGTGAACGATATTGTCAGTATTCAACAAGAATTGGTGGACAATACTGCTGGAATTAGAAGTACACCTGGAACTGTATTGAAAAATGATACAACTGGGGAAATAGTCTATACCCCACCGCAAGACAAATCTGAGATTCTTGATTTACTGACAAATTTCATTAACCACTTTAACCAACAGGATGATTTATCCCCATTGATAAAATTGGCAATATTACATTATCAGTTTGAAAGCATTCACCCCTTCTATGATGGAAATGGCAGGACTGGTCGGATTTTAAATATCTTGTATTTGATAATTAATGAATTGATTGATGTTCCAATTTTATATTTGAGTTCTTATTTAATTGAAAATAAACCGGAATACTATCGCCTGCTAAATAAGACTAACCGAACAGGAAAATGGCAAGAATGGATATTGTTCATGCTAAAAGCACTTGAAAGAACTTCAAAAGATACAATTACAAGGATTACAAATATCAAAGAATTGCTTGATTCTACAATTATAAAAGTTCAGGAAAATGCACCGAAAGTATATAGAAAAGAACTTGTTGAATTACTTTTTGAGCAACCATATTCTAAAATTGAATTTGTAGTAAACAAGTTAGGCGTGGAAAGAAAAGCAGCTTCTCGATATTTAAAAGAACTTGAAGATATTGGAATTGTTGAATCTCAAAAGGTCGGAAGAGAGATTTTGTATATAAATAAGGAATTGATTGAAATACTGAAACAATAAAGCACGAAAGCCTAACAAACGATATATGTAATGCCCTTGTCACGCCTTTTGCAGAGCAGCTTTGATGGATTCTGAATTACTATTTGTAAATTGATTCTTCGAATAAAGTCCAGCGATGGGCAAAAGGAGCGCCAGCCTTCCTATCGTCAGGCACGGGCACTCCACATATCGTCGAACGTTAGCAGCAATACTATGAACAACCTGATTGATACTCTTCTTATATTTAAT
>CAYOSB010000205.1:0-7276 GCA_964406495.1 uncultured Bacteroidaceae bacterium
TGGCCACAAACGAGATACCGATTGGACTCAGGAATAATTCAGCAACCGTGAGGATGAAATAGGTACTGATAAGCCAGTAAGGACTTAAACCGGTTACACTTTGCAAATGAAATGCAGAGAACATCATCACAACAAACCCCAGGGCTGTAATAAACATACCCGTTCCGATCTTCCTTGGAGAGGAAGGTTCTTTTCCTCGTACACGAAGCCAGTTGAAGAATCCAACTATGACCGGGGTGAGTACCACAATAAAAATGGGATTGAAGGATTGGAAAATTTCCGGTTCGATGTTCATCGTCTCATCAAAACCCCTGTAAAAACTATATGCGATGACTGCACCTGCTGCAAACACCCCTGAGCTGATCAGTTTTGTTTTTAGCGAGGAATCTTTCCGAAACATAAAGATCAGTGCGACGATCGCAGCCAATATGGGAATGAAGGTTCGTAAATCGAAGAAAAGGTAGCTGAATGAACTAACCTTACTTACCGTGAAATCACGGGCAAATATAGTGAGTGTAAAGCCATTTTGATGAAATGCCATCCAGAAAAAAGCCACCGTAATAAAGACAAGACCAAGGGCGATTAGTCGTTTCTTTTCTTCTTCTTTCGACATAGTAACAGTAGTATCCTCGGTTCCTTCTCTTTCAGCCTTTTCTTTGGCTTGTTTTACAGTGAGGTCTGCATATTTGTAGTACTTCTTGAAACCTACAAAAACCGCCAGTGAAATAACCATGGCTACAGCAGCTATGGCAAATGCTGTGCTGTATCCTACTGAAAGGGAGGAGGTATAGGTGCTGGCAAATTCAGACACGGTACCACTAAATCCCATCTGAGACTTAAAGGCTTCAATTTTATCCATATAGTGTACCGTACCGCTAAAATGATTCTGCACTGTCCCGATCATTTGGTCAAGAAAAGGATGCGCTTTCGCCTGGAGATTGGCCAGGTGTGGCATGCTGTTTTCATACAGAAAGCCATTTCTGCCCAGCACATATTTAACAGCACCGGTTGCGGCATAGGGTGCGAGAAATGCCCCAATATTAATACCCATGTAAAAAATATTGAACGCATTATCCCTTTTCGGCGCAAATTCAGGATAGTCATATAGTTTACCTACCAATGCCTGGAGGTTCCCTTTGAATAAACCTGTTCCCAGGGAAATGACAAACAATGCGATGATAATAATGATTAGTTCATTTTGCATCGAAAAAAAGCCTTGAGAATATCCCGGTACTGTCAGGATGATCTTTCCCAGGAAGGCGATGAGAATCCCCCATGTGATGGTACGTCCATATCCCCATCTGTCAGCTATTATCCCTCCAAGGATCGGAAGGAAATAGATCCCAAACAGGAAACCACCGTAATAATCCCCGGCAGCCCCGGCACTGAATCCAAACCTGGCTTGAAGATATAATACAAATATTGCCAGCATGGTGTAATAGCTAAACCTTTCTCCCATGTTGGCGAAGAATGCTACAAATAATCCCTTAGGGTGCCCTTTAAACATAGAATTAATTTTTTAGTTTCTATTCATTTTTGGATAGGCAACAAATATAGAAATCTTTTTCAGGTAACAACCCAAATTGAAATGAAGAATGTTAAGATCTTTGTTCATTCCCTGCCTTTCCGTAACTTTATATAAAAATTAGATCAGGACACCTTGCACCAGCGTGTGACGCTGTTGTATCCTGTTGAATTTCAATGGAAGGCAACAACCTGGTAGAAGTGGAGTTTACGCGCCACGCGAAGGCAAGTGATGAATGAAGATGGCGCATAATATGATATACAACAGATTAATAATACTTTAAATTGAACATAAGAATGAAACTTTCATCATTGAGCATTTTATTTTCAGAGGAAGCAAACATAAAAGGGGATGTATATATTGTACATAGCCCGATGGGTATTGATGAAAGTTCGCCGAGCACCTTAATAATATAAGTATTCTGCGAGGCAACCAGTCACCCGAAGATAATAGGAGATTTATAACATACTAAATTACAGTTGTTTAAATAATATATATACTAATGAAACTTTCATCATTGAGCATTTTAATTTCAGCGGAGCAATGACAAAAGAACATGTATAGATAGAACGAAGCTTAAAGGCAAAATGATGAAGGTTCGCCGAACACCATTTATATTAATATTATGATGTGAGGCAACTGGTCACCTTGACCAAAAACGAAGTTTATAATATATTGTAAATTAGTACTATAACTAAAATTTATACTTGTGAAAATTTTTTCACCCGAAGCGGTACACGAAATTGATAATTATACGATTGAAAATGAACCCATCAAATCCATTGACCTGATGGAACGGGCTGCTACAAGACTTACAGACCGTTATGTACGACACTATAAAGTGAACAGGACGGTTGTGATCTTTGCAGGTCCGGGAAACAATGGGGGAGATGCATTGGCGATGGCACGCCTGCTTTCACTCCGGCAATACTCGGTTACTGTATACCTGGTCAGCACATCAGGTAAGTTATCGCCTGACTGTAAAATGAACCTTGAGCGACTGCTGGAGGGTGATGCTGTACCGGTACACCAGGTCCGCGTCAAAAGTGATTTCCCCGAAATACACCCTGGTGAAGTCCTGGTCGACGGGTTGTTCGGATCAGGGTTAACCCGTGTCGTTGAAGGGATCTACAGGGAGCTGATCCAACATCTCAATGCTTCCGGGAATTCCATCGTTTCGATCGATATTCCAAGCGGCCTGTTTGGTGAGGACAACAGCAAAAATGATCCCGATGCAATTATCCAGGCCGAAGAAACCTATACCTTCCAGTTCCCTTTCCTGTCATTCTTTTTTGCTGAAAACCGAAAATATACAGGAAAATGGCACGTGCTCAATATTGGTCTGCATGCAGACATCATCAGTAGTACACCGGTAACCTATGAGGTGATCGGTCGTGAAGCAGTTGCCGGGATCCTGCCGAAAAGAAAAAAGTTTGATCACAAAGGTATCTACGGACATGCATTGGCCATCGCCGGTTCCTATGGAATGATGGGGGCGGCCCTACTCACTGGAGAGGCAGCGATGCGCAGTGGTGCAGGACTGGTTACCTGTCATATTCCCGGGACAGGATACCAGGTCGTCCAAACTGCATTCCCTGAAGCAATTGTTAGCGTTGATATGCATGACCGGTGCTTCAGCGCTCCTCCTGCGACTGAAAAATACTCGGCGATCGCAATTGGTCCCGGACTGGGAACGAGTGATGAAAGCAGGCATGGCCTGGAAGCACTGATTGAGAAGGCCTCACAACCCCTGTTGTTCGATGCTGATGCGCTGAATATCATCGGGGAGGATCCTTCGCTGCTGGAGAAGATTCCGGAGCATTCGATCCTGACTCCCCATCCGGGTGAGTTTGACCGTATTGCCGGTGCTTCCACGGATGCGTGGACCCGTCACAAAAAGCAGATCAGCTATTCTAAGAAATACAACATGATCATTGTCCTGAAGGGGGCATATACAGGAGTCTCTTTCCCCGATGGAAGTTACTATTTCAATATCACAGGTAATCCGGGTATGGCAACAGGAGGCAGTGGAGACGTGTTAACA
Source organism: uncultured Bacteroidaceae bacterium (assembly GCA_964406495.1). Taxonomy (GTDB): domain Bacteria; phylum Bacteroidota; class Bacteroidia; order Bacteroidales; genus M55B112. Next base: position 3,570 of record CAYOSB010000205.1, read on the forward strand.
GGAATAATTTTATCTTTGCTTGCCCGGGGGATAGCGCCCGGTGAAGCTGCCAGGGCAGGGGTTTATATACATGGACTGGCAGGTGATCTCGCCGCTGATACCCTGGGACAGGAGGCAATGATCGCAGGTGATATCATAAATCACCTTGGGAAAGCGTTCATTACTATACTTGATACCCCATTCCTGCATGAGGGACGCACGGGTGGGATTTTTGACCGCCGTTAATGAGGTGTTTTATATGACCAACATAAATGATACTTTACTGATGAGAAAAATATTTTTTGTAACACTCCCTTTTTTACTGCTCGCTGCATGTTCAGTACCCAATCGTTTCCTGGTCACGGAATTGGGTTATGAGCCGCTGGAGACCAGTTCAACATTAATATATGCCTTACCACAGACTGGATTGAAGGTGCAAATTGATTACCGGAAAGAGGTATTTGTTCCGGGCCCCTATGCAGATTATGCGCAGCGGCTGCTGGGCATTGAGGGGGCCGGTAAAATGCGGACCGAAGCCTGGTATATCGATGGTGCCAGGATGGAAAATACGACGGAACCGGATCTTTCCAAATTGTTTACGGTATCAGAAATCGAGGGCAATCCGGGGCATGAAATGGTTAAATGGGCAGAGGAGAATAACCTCATCATTCGTGGAGATTATCGCATCAGTACAGAAATCGGAGCAGCAACAGGCAGGGATGGTCCGAAGGGCGTTATTTTTAAAGATGTAACCATGGAACCTAACGTGGAGAAAAAGGAGCAGACCATTTATAAAACATTGATCACAGATACCTCTTTTGTAAAAGTGCCGGTGACTACCGAACAAATGGAGCGGAAAACCATTGAAAGGAAGGCAGAAGAGGCTGCCCGGCTCATTCTTGAGATCCGCTCTGACCGGTATTATCTGTCTGCCGGACTTGTAGACCCTTTACCGGCTGATTTTGACCTTGAAACCGCATTTGCCGGGCTGGACAGGCTGGAAGCAGAATACCTTTCCCTGTTTATCGGAAAATCTTATACCGAACATTTCAGCAAGAAGTATTTCCAGCTGCCTGCAGGCTCACTGGAAACGGAACGCTATACGCTTGATCTTTTTTCTGAAGGGCAGGGGATGGAGGCAGAAGAGGGTAGTCCCGTAGAACTCTTGATTCTACCTGCCGGAGAGGCGAGAAGCTTGCGCAACCTGCTTCCACAGCAACCCGAAACGAATCTGTATAATCATTTTTATTACCGGATTCCCGAAATCTGCGATGTAATCATATCAAACAACGAGCACGAACTGGCCAGAAGCCGGATCAGTATTTATCAGTCAGGGGCACTGGTCCGGGAAAAGGTCAGTGAAGAATAGTTGTATCTGTCGCTGCTGCAGGATAACGGGCTTGCATCTACAGGTATTACTGTTTGGTAATGCTGATCACACGTACCTGTTTGCGGTCGTTTGTTGATATCCTGAAGAAGTATACTCCTTCCCTGTATGAAGTCATTTCAACCGGGATCACATCGCCCGGAGATACCTGCCTGTATTGTTCCTGGCCCAGTAACCTTCCGCCCACATCCTGGATTTCAACCAGGAAGTCCGTTGATTCGGGTACATCAAACTGAATGCGTAATTCGTCATTTACCGGGTTCGGGTAGGCAATGATCTTCCAGAGAATCGGATCCATAGCAAAGCCCACATCTTTCATGAAAGACTGCTGGAATCCCTGTGTCAATACAAGATCGCCCTGTGACAATGTGGTGACGGCAACCTCCCCTAATGTCCAGGAGAGACTGATGTTGCCTGCTTCTGCATAATCACCTGCAGATGCGATCACTGTAGGAGAGAGCTGTACACTTTGCGCCAGAATGACCTGGCAAGCAAGTAGTAAACCTGGAATAAGCAAACCTTTTTTTCTCATGGTTTCGGTATTTATTCAAATTTCTGAAAAAAAACGCCATTTTCAAACAATTGGCATCAGAATCAGGATTGAAATTGTTAAAAGCAGTGTTAAAGTTGCTGCCTGAACCATGTTAAAGCTTCCGCCGCAATGCTTTATAGCTCCCGGGCCAATGCGATAATGTTCACTATTCAACGCAATATGTCATGGATTGGTTGCATTTTTTCATGTGTTTACTGTGAGCGTACCACTGCGCTCTGCTACTTTGCAGGAACATCTTCCAGGAGGGCAACGAGAAATTTCCAGAATTTGTCCACGGTCTCGATATTCACTTTTTCATCAGGAGAATGTGGGAAACGGATCGTTGGCCCGAAGGAGATCATATCCAGTTGCGGATAAACACCACCGAGCAGTCCGCATTCAAGTCCTGCATGAATGGCTTTGATCTCCGGAGTTTTCCCAAACTTTTTTTCGTATACTTCAATCGAAGTCTTCAGCACAGGAGAATCCATATTGGGCTTCCATCCGGGGTATGCGCCTTCCAGGCTCACCTTCGCGTCGACCAGGTGGTAGATCGCAGCGATCTTCCAGGCAGTAGCTTCCTTGGCAGAATCCACGGAGCTCCTGGTGAGACATCGTGCAGCAAATTTGCCATCTTTGAGTTCAACCACAGCAAGGTTATTCGAAGTCTCTACAAGTCCGGGCATCGAGGAACTCATCCGCTCTACGCCGTGCGGTGTTGCAAATACGGCACGTATCAGTTTGTATTGATCGTTCGCCTCAGCAACTTTTGCAGGAAGGTCCACCTGGTCCATGGAGAAGGAAAGGTCCGGCTCTGTTTCTGCAAATTCCTTGCTGTAGATGATGTGGTAGTTGTTGACGAACTTTTTGAAATCTTCCACTTTGTCGGCGGCAACCGCCACAGCTGCATGTGATTCCCTGGGGATGGCGTTCCTGAGATCTCCACCACCGGCTTCCGAAAGCCGGATACCGAAATCGGATTCAGCCTGCATCAGGAATCGAAACATGAGCTTGTTGGCATTGGCGCGTCCCAGCGGGATATCCATGCCGGAATGTCCACCCTTTAGTCCTTTCAGCTGAATGCTGAAGGCTTTAAGGTCGGTAGGTGTAGGTACTTCCTGGTAATCTTTCATCGCGTTAATGTCGATTCCCCCGGCACAGCCCACGTACATTTCGCCTTCATCCTCGGAATCCATATTCAACAGGATATCTCCTTCCAATAATCCGGGCTTCAGTCCGAATGCTCCGGTCATACCTGTCTCTTCATCGATGGTAAACAGTGCTTCTATGGGACCATGTTTCAGGATGCCGGATTCCAGTACTGCCATGGCAGCGGCTACACCAATCCCGTTGTCCGCGCCCAATGTGGTACCGTTTGCAGTTACCCATTCGCCGTCTACCAGTGCTTCGATCGGATCTGTTTCGAAATTAAATTCCTTATCGGAGTTCTTTTGCGGCACCATGTCCAGGTGTCCCTGCAGCACAACGGTTTTTCGATCCTCCATACCCTGTGTTGCCGGTTTCTTTATGATTACGTTGCCTACTTCATCCACAGTGGTCTCAAGACCGAGGTTCTCACCGAATTTTTTCATGTAGGCAATTACTTCCGTCTCTTTCTTTGAAGGCCTGGGTATCTGTGTCAATGCATAGAAATTCTTCCAGATCTCCGCTGGTTGTAAATTTTTGATCTCACTCATTGTTGTATTCTGTTATCAGTTGAAATCCAGTTTATTTGTCGATCTTTTCAATATTTGGCAGTTGAAGTCCATAGCGCTTAAGCTTGTCTTCAGTTTTGAGTAAATATGCAAA